>DASRMN010000163.1:0-3374 GCA_035647935.1 Clostridia bacterium
TTCCTCAGTCTCGAAACACAAATTCGTTTATTCCCTTTGGTCATACGAATTTGGTTCTCGTTGCGTTTGACCTACCATCAATTTTCCGAGAAAAGCATTCGGAAAATTGGGTTAGGTCATTTTCCTCAGTCTCGAAACACAAATTCGTTTATTCCCTTTGGTCATACGAATTTGGTTCTCGTTGCGTTTGACCTACCATCGATTTGCTTACTCCCTTTGGTCGTGCAAATTGGGTTAGGTCATAAAAAAAACTTAAGTTGTTTCAACCTAAGTCCTTAAAATGCAACCAAACCTAAACTTATCCGCAAGGCATCATCTACCTTTTCAATTATATCATCCTCCACATGACCTATCTTTTCGCCTAAACGTTTCTTATCTATTGTTCGAATTTGTTCTAATAACAAAACAGAATCTTTTGATAGTCCATAATCGTCGCCTTTAATTTCAACATGGGTTGGTAACTTACCTTTATTAATCTGCGAGGTGATAGCCGCTATTATAATTGTTGGACTATAGCGATTACCGATATCGTTTTGTACCACTAACACAGGCCTGACGCCCCCCTGCTCAGAGCCCACAACAGGACTCAGGTCTGCATAATATATATCTCCTTTTCTAATAATCATCTATTCACACTCCGCCATCTCAGCCTCGTAGGTCTCCAATGAAGACATATCCAAACTTAACCCTAACTCAGCTAATGCCAGATTAATCTCACCCATCTCCTGATAACCCTTTTTCATCTGTGCATTTATTTCTACCCTGTTTATCTTCCTAATATATAGTCTCATTGCTTTGCAAACAAATTGGCTTCGATCTATCTTTTCTATAGAAACAATATCGTCTACTTCTCTCAAAAGACTATCCGGAAGGTATATCATAATCCGTTTTGAATCAGACATATCGCACCCCCTAAGTATATTGAAGGAAAATCATATGTATGATAGTATAAGTTTTTCATAATTATGATAAAATTATACTAATTCAGAAAAATCCATACTTCTATATTAACAAATTGTCCTTAATATGTAAAAGGTTATTATTTTCCAAGTAAACCCTAGGAACCCTTTTACCCAACATACATATAACCTCGTAATTGACAGTTCCAATTTTATCGGCAATATCATCTATGGTAATACCGCTTTCATTATTACTGCTGTATAGTATCACCTCATCTCCGATTTTAATATCCAGATTTGTAGCATTTGCCATACACTGATCCATGCAAATGTCGCCCACAATCGGTATTTTATGCCCACCCGCAATTATTTCCGCCTTTCCGGATAATGCTCTCGTATATCCGTCTGCATAGCCGATAGGAATTGTGATTATCTTTTCATTATCAGATGTGGTGTACTTTGAACCATAACTGATGCCAAGGCCCCTTGGTAAAACCTTTACATGAGAAACCCTGGCTTTTAATTCCATCGCCTGTTTTAATTTAATTTTTTCTCTGTTCACATAATCTGACGGATATAATCCATAAAGTATTATTCCTGTCCTTACCATATCCAGATTCATTTCAGGCAAATCTATAACTGCAGCGCTATTGGAAATATGTTTTATAGGTATTGAGTACCCTTCCTTCTCAAGCCGGCCAACAAAATCCATGAACATATAAAATTGCTTATAAGTATAGTCCTTGTCTATTTCACCGGCTGTGGCTAGGTGCGTAAAAATACCCTCAACCATCAAATTAGGAAGTTCAAATATCTTCTTTATATCATTTAAGGATTGAGTACTTGACAAGAAACCCAATCTTGACATTCCTGTATCAAGTTTTAGGTGTACTGTCACTTCCTTATGTTTTTTCTTTGCAAGATTTGAAAAATACAGTGCCTGACTATAGGTATAAACGGTTTGAATAATATTATTGTCTACCACTGCTTCCCCATGGCCCTCCGGTGTATGCCCTAGGATAATAATGGGCGTCTTTGTATAGCCGTTATTCCTCAACTGTATTGCCTCTTCCAAAGTAGATACAGCAAAACGATCCACGCCGTTCTTTAATAATGTATCCCCGATCTCTATTACTCCATGGCCATAAGCATCAGCTTTTACAACAGCACAAATTATAGTGTCATTCTTGACTATTTTTTTTACCTCACCGACATTATGCTTTATTTTGTCCAAGTCTATTTCTGCCCATACAGGTCTTAGGTCCTTTTCTGTAATCATTTTTCTACCCCTTGTTCGACTTTATTCAGTCCAAATAAAATAGCTTTTCATCTAGTTTTGGATTTATTTTAAAATCTTCGAAATAAACTTCAAACTTTGATTTTTCTTGTTCATCCATAACACTGAGCTGTATAGGGGTATAGTCACTTATCCTAACCCAAAGTCTTTGCTTATAAAAGTGAGGATTACCACCGGGCACTTCTGTAGTAATTACTATACTATTTTGTCCATTAATTTTTTCTTTATGATAATTACTATTTTCTGAGTTCACAAAATTCCTCAAAAAATGCCCAACAAACATTAACTGTTCATTTGACTGTTCAAAGTTATCCATTTTCCAAACTTGATTAATCGCAGGATGTTTAATCCAGGCAACTTTGCCGTTATATATAGTTACGTTCCCCTCAAAATCACTTGGTGAAATTACCTCCAACCTATATTTATCCGGATATTGAAACATCTGACTAAACTTGTATTCCCTAGTACTGTCCCCCGTATAACTTGATATCCTAACAATAGCCTCGTAACTCTTGATCCTCATCATCTTCTTATGTGCCTTATAATATGCTCTCTCGTCCGAAGGTTTTACACAACCGACTGTAATGATAATAACCACAATCAGCAAAAACATAACCTTCCAGAACTTCATTCAATTCCTCCCTTTCTTTATGAAGAATTAGATAGCCATGGCTAGGGCAATAGCGTTTTCCTCGCTATGGGATATCGACACAAGTATTTTATCTATATTCATACTATATGCCAGATCTTTAGCATTATTATATAATGTCACACAAGGTTTACCCAGAGAATCATTTGATATTTCTATATCTTTCCACCGCATATTTCTTATCCCTGTACCCAACGCCTTGGATACTGCTTCTTTAGCCGCAAAATACCCTGCTATAGTCTGTGGGGAATGGTTTTTCTTTTTAAATGCTTCCTTTTCATTTATAGTAAATATTCTATCTATGAACCTACTACTTTTTGTTATTGCCTTTTTTATTCTGTCGATCTCTATAATATCAATCCCTATCCCTTTAATCATTCTGCCACCCCATATAATATAATGCAACTAATATAATATCACTTTTTATATATTTTTAAAACAAGCTTTTTATATAACTTCCTGTTTCCATCCTAAGTATTAGTTTCGACAATATAGACATAAACCCTTTTAAATATTCCTGCTATTTTGT
>DASRMN010000164.1:0-5847 GCA_035647935.1 Clostridia bacterium
CTGCCCTCTTGTAGCACACACAATACAAAAAGGCTATTTTCCTGTATCATAAACTATTGTTATGGTGGACACATTATTTTGATCCTGTTCTCTTATCCTGGCCAACTGACCCCTAGCCAACCGACCAACTGAATATTATCAGACTTATACACAAAAAGCGGACACGTGGTTCGTGTCCGCATAGATTAATATTTTACAAAATTTCTCGGGTTGATCGGGGTTCCGTTTTTCCTTACCTCAAAATGCAAATGCACACCGGTGCTTCTGCCCGTACTACCCATTTCTGCGATTTTTTGCCCCTTATAAACACGCTGGCCTTGTTTCACCAAATTTCTGTTATTATGGGCATAATAGGTCTGGTATCCGTTTTCATGGTCTATAATTACCAAATTGCCATAGGTGCCCTTCCAGCCTGAAAAAGATACCTTGCCCGCATCTGCCGCAAAAATGGGAGTGCCCCTCGGAGATGCTATGTCTATTCCCGTGTGCTGTTTTCCCCATCTCATGCCGAAGGATGAGGTTAAACGCCCCCTCGTCGGATTTGCAAAAAATCCTGTGGCCATTGTAGCAGGTCTCGGTTTGGTTCCCTCCGCTATAACCCTAGTTTTAGGTTCCGAGAGAATCCTTTCCTCCACAACTTCCCTGCCAATTTCCGTGCCATTCTTTTCAACTATGTATCCCTTTACTTCGCGCTTTCCCTCTTCACCGTGAACTATTATTTTCTTATCTCCCTTATAAAGGGTATTCGTTTTTTCATATTCAGTTTCAAACGGTACCTCTTCCACAAGCTCTACATATTCCTTGGTCTTAACAGAAACTAAAGGCTCCGGCACCATCAGACTGATTTCCTGTCCGATTTGCAGCCTTGTAGGTTCTATGCCCGGGTTAGCTTTCATGATGTCGTCCATTTTCAGACCGTATTCCAAGGCTATGGACCAAGTGTTTTCCCCTTTTTTTATTTTATGGATTTTCTCTTCATCGGTACCGACTACTATGAACCGCAACGCTTCCTCTTCGTCCATGATGTCACCGAAATCTACAGCTGTTTCCATAACCTCTACTTTTTCAACAAAACCGACATAATCATATTCGAATTCTCTTCCATCGGTAAAAGAATTTTTAATATTGTTCAATATTCTATGAGCGGTTTCATCGTCCTTAACGGTTACTATCTTTTTTCCATTGATCCCAATGGCTGCGGCTCTCAGTTTAATATCAAGCTGTGCTTTAATGTTCTTTATTATTTCCTCATACTGCGTCAACTCTTTTTTTCTGGCCCTTATTTCAATAAAATCAGGTTCTTTGTTTAACTCTATTTTCTGTCCATGTAGAGACAGGGCCTCGTCCCTCATTTTCTTTAATACGTCTATAAAGTCACTTTTTTCTTTGACTACGGCCAAAACTTTATCGTCCACTTCCACACTATAGGCTGCCACATATGTATTGTTAACCTTGTAGAATATAAATGCCATCAGGAATAGAAATATAACTATCCCATATGCGACTTTTCGGGGCAGCGTTTCAGATTCTTCACCTGTGCCACTTTTCATTCGTAAATCTCCCTTCAAAACGCCTGAGCTGTGTCCAGACATAATTTGGTTTTGTCTTCTTAAAGATTACTTAAGAATTTTGTAATCTTTTTGTAATAATCACATCGCTTATTATATCATAAAACATCATTTTATGTCTACAATAATATTAAACGATTTTTAGTCTGCCCCTTTATTATAAATATTATTCAATTTTAAGACCTAACCACCTAGAAAATTCCTTTTTTAGATCCTTCTCCGTATTTTTTTGCAGTATGTTATAGAAATCCTTTGTCGATACATTTTTAAATTTATAGGTGTCAAAGTATTCCCTCAAAGCTTTTATAAAGGCCTCATCCCCCATCTCCCTCCTGAGCACTCTCATAAACATAGCACCCTTACCATACACTATACTGCTGTATTGTTGCCGGTCATCAAATTCATCCAGACCTTTCAGTATCCCTCCTTCTTTTCTGAATTTCCAACCCAAAATATCTTCATATTGTTCCTCTATCATTCTTTCATATACCTGTTCCTTAATATGCCCGCCATATTTTTCTTCAAAATACATAAGAGTAGAGAATTCTGTAAGGGCCTCGTCGAGCCAGGGTTCTTTTATTTCATTGTTACCGACCATTCCGTACCACCATTGATGTGCAATTTCATGTGCAATTACATATTCTAACGGAAAATCCGCATCAATTTCATAAAACTGTTGTCCGATCATAACCAAATTCGGGTATTCCATCCCTCCTATAAAAAAATCACAGGCTACCACGGACAACTGTTTATAGGGATATTTGCCGAACAATTTATTAAATATTTGTAGAGCGTCCATCCCGTAACTTAACGCTATATTCTTTTTAGATTCGCCGATTGTATATGAAATTACTTCTATGCCGTCTATACTATCTTTATTTATACAAAATTTCTTGCTCAGAACAATGGCAAAATCCCTCACATTATCAGCCTTTATTTTGTACGTTTTCCCGCTTTTGTTGGCACTCTCTTTTATGATATTCCCTGTTGTGGCTATTTTATACTGCTCCGGAATAGATATTTCTACCTTGTACTCTGACACATCGCTATAAAACGGGTCTCCTATATTATGGTAAGGATCCAGATTCCACCCCTCTTCGTCAAGCACCGAAAGTATCGGATACCAGTTTGCCAGATTCACTGTGTTTTCCCCATAACCCATTCTTCCTATGGAATTAGGGAGTTTGACTTTAAACTTCATGGTTAACTCGATTGACGTTCCCGGTTCTATGGGTTTTTTAGGGGTTACCCTCAAATTTGTACTCCCTTTGCCCATAATTTTATAATCTAATTTTTGGGTTCCTCTTTTCACACTCACAAGTTCTATCCACCCCTCACTAAAGCCATTAGGATATGCTTTTGCCATATCCCCGGCTTCAAAGGGAGTAGTGCCGATATCTTTAAAAGCATTAGCATAAAGATGAAAATACAAGTCCTTTATCGATTGATCCGTCGTGTTTTTATAACGTACACGCTGCTTTGCTTCCAATAACATATTCTGTTCATCAAACGTAGCATTAATTATATATCGGGAATTCGATTCTGATTTTGTAAAAGTGCTGAACACTTTTTGTGTCTGACCTGTATCTAATACATAATGTATGGATATCGATACCGTAAATGTTATAAACATAATAACCAATATGTGCAATTTTCTGACAGTTGCCTTGCTAAACCTCATTTATGTTACCCCCCTAATTATTTGACATATTACTAAAATTTTATTTCAAAAGTTTTAATTTATTCCATAATTTCTGTTTGAAGGTTGGAAACAATGAAATGGGTTATATGATATAATCACATAAAGGCTATAATAAAAATGGAGTGATGTTTATGTCTTTTATTAAAGGAAGTACCTCTATTGACCTTGGAGATACACCGGTTGAAAATATCTTTATAGATATTTATATGCCTATGGCAAACGGAACCTTTGTGCAAGTTTATCTATTGGGTTATAAATATGCCCTGAACCATGAACCCAACATGAGCGTAAATAACGCATCTATTTCTAGGCATCTTAATATTCCTTTGTCCGATGTGCTGGCTGCTTGGGATTTTTGGGAGGATAAAAACATCATAATAAAACATGAATCGGAAGATGGGGATGAAGATAACTACAGTGTAGAATTTGTAAATCTGAAACAGCTCTATATAGATAACAATTATAAACCTGTATATAGTGCACCACAAGAAAACAGTATCGAACAGGAGCAACCGAACTCCCATGCTTTGTCCCCCACAGACTTGGTGGAAGCCAACAAAGTCCCGGAAATCAGGGACATGTTCGTAGAAATAAACAAAATTATTGCTAGGGAATTAGTCCCCAACGAAAAACTCAAAATTATCGAATCACTCTATAAATATAATCTGGATCCCTCCTTAGTGACGGAAGCTTTCAGTTATTCTAAAAAACAAAAAAATGTAAGACATCTTCTGAGCTTTTCACTGGGTGTTGTCAGAACATGGTACGATCAGGGTATACTTACTGTGGAAGACTTACAACAATATCTTATCGAGCAAGGAGACAGATACGGATTTTACGGTAGGGTATATAAGGCCCTCGGTTTTCCTTCCCAACCCTCAGAGGCTGCGATTGAGATTATGAATACTTGGATAGACGAATTTAATTTCGATATTGATGTGGTTTTGGAAGCCTGTAAAAATTCTACCAGAACCTCAAACCCCAATATTAACTACATTAACGCTATACTGAAGGATTGGCATGATAAAGGAATCAAAAAGGTAGAAGACACAGAAAAGTTAGATACAAAACCAAAAAGTGACACAAAGTATGGAAAAACTCGGACCACGTCCAAAATAAGAACCAAATTCCATCTGGCCAAGAGCCGTGGCGATAAATATACGGCTAAGGAATTGGAACAACTTGTATTGGAAAATCAAAAGAAAAGATTAAATAACTAGGGGATGATATCCTATGATGCAATCATTTACGTACGAGATATTGAGGGATTACGAAGAAAAAAGAAATAAGGCCAGAAAATCAAAGGAAGATAGATTACAAGAGGTGTACAATAAGGTACCCAGAATACGTGAAATTGATGAAAAACTTCAAAAAACAGGTTTAACAATTTCCAGAATGCTGATACAGGGTGTGGATGATCCGAAAAAAATCATAGAGGACCTTGAGTGGGAACTGGATCAATTAAAACAGGAACGTGCTATTTTATTGACAGAGAATAATATCCCGTTACAGTATTTGGAGGATGATTTTTCTTGTGTAAATTGCAACGATACAGGCTTTTTACCTAGCGGTCAAAAATGCGGGTGTTTTAAACAACAGCTCATCATCAGAAGCTATAGCATGTCAAATTTATCAAACATATTAGAGAAAGAAAATTTTCAATCTTTTAACTTGGACATTTTTTCTGATGAGCCTTTCGATGGCCAACCACTCACACCCAAACAAAATATGATGGATATACTTAACGTATGTGAAGGGTTTGTTTTTAATTTCGATGTAAATAGCAAGGATAATCTATTGTTTTATGGAGAAACGGGCACAGGAAAAACCTTTTTAGCCAACTGTATAGCAAAATCGTTATTGGATAGGGAAAAGATTGTCATCTACCAAACTGCTTTTAAACTTTTGGAAATATTGGAGGAAATAAGATTTAGAAATAGTAACAACACAGAAAAGTATAATCTTTTGTTTGAAACGGATCTACTGATTATAGATGACCTCGGAACAGAGATGACTAACACGTTTACGAATAGCGAGCTTTTTAATATCATCAACAGCCGACTTTTATCGGGCAAAAAAACAATAATATCCACAAATCTTTCTCCTAAAGAAATAATGGATCGTTATGATGATCGTATTTTTTCACGTCTTTTTTCAAAGTATACGGCTCTTCACTTTTTCGGTAGGGATTTAAGATGGGAAAGAATTATATAAGTAGGGGCGAGCAAAGCTCGCCCTTACTAACTATTGGATTCGAAAAATTCGTTAAGTTCAGCTAACAAATTATCAACGCTTATACCATGTACTCTACTGGCGTCTTCCAGACTCTCCATTGTAGCACCGGGTCAGCCAAGACAATGAAGGCCGAAACTCCTAAAAACAGATGCGGATTCCTGGTCTAATATTAAAACATCCATAACAGTCATATCTTTTGTAATTTTAGCCATTTGCTATTCCTCCTCAAAAAATATTTAAACTCCTATAATGGTATCATCTTTATTTTGCTTAATCAACAACAAAAATTAGCATGATAATTCCATCTATATTTTTAATTCATAAATGCGGTGTATATATAAT
>DASRMN010000165.1:0-3960 GCA_035647935.1 Clostridia bacterium
CTGCCCTCTTAGCCAGGGCCTTGGTCCGGAATCCCTGCTTGGATCTCTGTTTCCATTTCCCATTTTCCTTGAAAGAGATTATGTATTGCCAGCCACCGTCCTTTTGCCGGTATGTAACATTGTAATTCATAACATCACTTCCCTTCTTTTTCTTTTAAATTGTTTAACAACTTTTCAGCAACTTCTATATGTTTTTCGTCAGAATTCTTAGCAACGTCCAATAACCTGTATAATGCGGGATTCTCTTTTATCATATGTGCTATTTGTTTGGTTTTTAGATTCTCGCAATAGTTTTGCCCCATTTGCCCTGTTATATAATTCATATCAACATTGAAAAAATCTGCTAGCTCCTCTAACACATCTATGGGTGGTTTTCTATCGCCGGATTCATACATGCTAATTATGCTCCTAGAATATTTTAGTTTTTTTGCCAATTCTTCTTGTGTTAAGCCGTCGCGTATTCGTAGAGACTTTAATATATTGCCTATTTTGTTGTCTTTCATTTCTCCCACCTTCTCTTTTAATTTTATTATATGTTTATTGTGACAAAATTACAATACAAATGTTACGATAAGTGTTGACACGATTAGTGGCATAGTTTATAATATGGGGAAAGGGGGGTGAAAATGGCATGAATAGACAAAAAATGGCGGAAAAACTTGTTGAACTTAGGGGGGATAAAACGAGAGAACAAGTAGCTGTTGATTTAGGCATTAGTTATTCTGCTATTGTTTCTTACGAATCCGGAGAGCGTACTCCGCGTGACGAAATGAAGATTAAAATAGCAAACTATTACGGAGAAAATGTCGAAGATATCTTTTTCCTGGCCCAGGTTAAATAGTTTTTTTAAAATAAATTGACACTATTAGTGAACATTGATAAAGGGGGGATTCCTTGGATAAACTGCTAACAAAACAAAACCTTGCCGACAGATGGCAAGTAACAATAAACACAATAGACAGGTGGGTCAATGATGGGGTTATATCCCCCGTGAAGGGAATACCGTCTGTCCGGTTCAGCCCAGAACACATACTGAAGTTGGAAGGCACGGAAATGGGCGAGCTCTCTCCCCTGGAAAGAAAAAGGCTACTGGCAGAGTTGAAACAATTGGAGACAAAAAAGGAGGAGCTGGAAAGGGAGAACGAGGAGCTGAAAAATTATGTGCGGCTCGTTTTTGGCGAGGGGATGAAATTTTTCAAAGATTTTAAGGAAAGGGGGGCAATTTAATAATGAATGGCAAAGTAGTTTTAGATTTAAAAGATTATGAGTGCTTAAGGCATCTTAGAAGAGCCTTTCAATACATCATAGATGATTGATGATATTGGGGCTATTCTTGGTGCTTGGCACTCATAATTTTTTTTTACCCATCTACGGAAGAAAATGGCCATGGATGAACATATTTCAAATGAAGGAAAAGGGAGGAAAGGATAATGAAACTCCACAATTGTTACAGCGAAAAAGAGAAAAAACTTAAGGAAACCAATCTGGTGGCAATGATGGACCATGAGATTGTGGAATTAGCAGACGGCATAAGGAAGGATTACAGAGATGGAGTATTGCAGGATCCCTGCGTGGTAGTTGATGCCTTGCATCAGATTGTTGAAGAGCAGGCAAACAGGATTAGGGATGCAAGGTTCGACTTAAATCTAAAGAAAAGGGGGTGACACAGGTGGCTAAGAAAAAGGGGAGACGTAATTACAGGAAGAGATATCATCCGAAAGTGATTATATTGCCGGTATGCAGAAAATTAGATGACAGAATGAGTCCCGGCCGGTTGGTGGCAATTGCCGAGTGGCGGGAAGCGAGATAGGGGGGAGGATGAAAATGCGAGAGGCAAAATATAGGGCCTGGCTAAAAAAAGAATCAGCTATGGTTAATGTAACAAGAATTAATTTTGACCTAAACGAAATAGAGATACACCCTGACAATGATTATGACTATTATGAATTTGATTTTAGCGAAGTAGTATTAATGCAATACACAGGCCTCAAGGACAAAAACGGATCTGAAATCTATGAGGGGGATATTTTAGAACTAATAAACGAAGACGGAGAAAAAATAAAAGCAGTATGCAAATTTGGCAACAGAAGACTAACAACCGAGGCAGGAATAACTATTGATGTCCAATGTTTTTATTTTGAAGTGAAAGGCAGAAAAACAAATCCAGTAGTAAGTAATTATTTAGGCAAACACGATTTAGAAATAATGGAAATCCGGGGAAGAGAAATTCCAAGTCGTTTTTATTAAAGGAGGAGTAAAAATGTTATCTGTTAACGGGGTTTGCATGGCGCCATTTGAAACATTTGAGGAACACGGGAACAGAGCAAGGAGTGAAACTCCATATAATGATGAGTTCATAAAAAGATGTCGAAAAGAGGCTTTAAGATACAGCGAAATGTCAGATTTTTTGGGTCCGCCAAATTTAAAAGCACTTGTACCGTGCATACCATTTCATTATCGAAAAATAGTATTTGAGGGCATAGAAATCAAGGGAGAAGGCATCCTCGCTTAAAGAAAAGGGGGAATAATATGCGGGAAATAAAATTCAGGGCATGGCATAAGCCTACCAAGAAAATGTTTGAGGTCCGAAAGCTATCACGGTCTATGGTAAGCGGGAAAGGTGACAACACTCTTTATACGTGTAAGCGGGACGAGGTTTTGCTTATGCAAAATACAGGCTTAAAGGACATGAACGGCAAAGAAATTTATGAAGGGGACATTTTGCTATACAGGTGTAATATTTTTGGGGATATTTTTTCAAAGGTTGTATTTAACAAGGGTTGTTATATGGTCTTAGAACCGGGATTTGCTCTTAAAATTATGTTGAGTGAAATCAGCGAAGATTCGGTTGTTGCGGGTAATGTGTTCGATAGTCCGGAGCTGTTGAAAGGGGAATAACAATGCGAGAAATAAAATTTAGAGCATGGGACAAAAACTTAAATTCAAGCGGCGGGATGATTTGGAATGCGGCAATCCTGAACGGAAAATATTTTGACATATTCGAGATGGAAACACGGGATTATCCGTTAATGCAATTTACCGGGCGGAAGGACAAAAATGAAGATGAAATTTACGAGGGAGATATTGTTGAGGTTGTTTTACCCGGAAACACAGAAGCAAGAAACATAACCATTGCTAGGGGCAAAGTGTTTTATGACGAAGCCTCTTTCAGAGTGCCGACCGGAGTCCATATCAGTAGTTGGGTCAGATTAGATAGTTTGGCTAACAATGTGGAAATCAGGATCATCGGCAACATATTTGAAAATCCGGAATTATTGGAGGAGGGATAATATGCGGGAAATAAAGCACAGAGCATGGCATAAGCCATCCAAAACGATGTTCGAAGTATATGGTATATCGCCCGTTGCAGTTGAAGAGAAAAAGAGCGGAATAAAATACACATATTACCGAAACGAAGTTATCCTCATGCAATATGCGGGTTTAAGGGATAAGAACGGAACCGAAATTTGCGAGGGGGACATCCTTGAGTTGATAAACGAGGACGGAGAAAAGATAAGGGCGATATGCAGGTTCGGCAATAGGCGGCTTACAACCAAGACGGGAACAACGATTGATATTCAGTGCTTTTATTTTGAAGTGGGTGGTCGAAAGACAAATCCGGTGGTAAACAACTACTTGGGCAAACACGACCTAGAGATTATGGAAGTGGTTAGCAACGTATTTGAATATCTGGGATTATCGGAGAAATAGATAGATCGGGGGGTGGCCGATGATAGAAATCAAGACATTATTCCACGGTTGGACAAAAGTCGACAGGCAAGAGGCGAAAAGGTATGTGGCCTTTCTCAAAGCCCGGATAACCGGGATTAGTGCAAGCGAGAAGGATAATTATATTAACCGCAATAGGCTGCGGGGGATAACTGTTGCGGAATTGGAAGAGGAGGATGAAGATGATTGAAATTGTGACGGAAAAATTAGTTGAACGAGGGGTAAAAATGA
>DASRMN010000166.1:0-5468 GCA_035647935.1 Clostridia bacterium
ACTGTATAGAAACAAGTTTTACATAGTTGCAATTCTAATAGTTATAATTCTAGTATCGGCCGGCTGTGGCCGGTCTGTTGAACCAAATGCCGAATCATCCGGGTCGGATGGAAAAGTATCGACTGCGGAGGATATTACTGAAAGTATAATTTTGGCAGGTATAGGGGGTGAAGACATTAAGGTAACTATAGAAGAGGTTGAAAAGCTGAAAAAGGTCAGTAAAGATGTAATTTCTTTAAGTTCTGACGGTGGGGAAACCGAGTTGAATGCCTCCGGGGGACTACTGGGGGAATTGCTGGAGAAGCATAACATAACCCAAACAGAACTTGACAGTATAAGGGTCACCGCAGGTGACGGATATTCAATGGAAATACCTTCTGAAATATTAAAAAACAGGGATATAATACTTGCCTATGAAATAAACGGTGAATCCTTGTTTGAGGAAGATAAACCCATAAAAATTGTAATACCCGGAGAAAGGGCTATGTATTGGGTAAGGAATGTGGCTAAAATTGAAATAGCTAAAGAAGAAACAGCAGTGGGCAAACAAGTGGGGAAAGTGCTAATATTCGATACGGCTATTTCAAATTTGGATATGGGGGATTATGAATATTATGGGGAGCGGGATAAGGCTATTAAAACAAGTGATTTGTTAAATAAATTTATTCCGGAGGGTGAAGAACAGGTATTTATTAAGGCAGCGGACGGGCTTCAGAGAAATGAAACAAGGGAAACATTTAAAAATGCTTTCATAAAGGTTACCGGCAAAGAGAGCCCCATGTTTTTAGCCCCTGACTTACCTGAGGGAATGCATATAAAGGGCATATTATGGTTCAGGTCTGAAGAAACCGCTTTTTTGACTATGGACAAGGCCCTAGAAACATATAGCAAATCGGTTCAGGGAGACATAGAAGGAATATCATTGAAGGAAGTATTAGAAGATATGGATTTGGAACAGGGGAATGCTTATATATTTACAGCTGATGATGGATACAGCGTTGAAATATCAAAGGATGACATAGACAGAGGTATATTATATAAAATGAGTAATGGAAGTACGGGAGTTAGTTTTGAGGGATTACCTAAGAATACTATGGTTAGAGATCTCTTATCAATAGAAGCAAAATAACATAAAAAGCAGACAGTCAAACCTGCAGTCTAAAAATTTTGTAAAAGGTAGGACCGGCAAACAATTGGAGGGAGCTCAATGTTTAGGAGGCTTGTTAGAAAATTTTCCGCTTTTCACCTTATTATAATAGCTTTAATGGCTACTTTAGGTATAGCCACAAAGCCCGTTATAGTTCCTTTAGTTCACATTATTACAGGACCCTTGTATATCCCCGGAGGGGCCATTGCGGGGGGGCTTTATATGTTATGGATTGTGTTGGGGGTAGGCTTAATTAACAAAATGGGTGTAGCTACTATTATAGCCACGGTACAGGCTATAATGGTGGTCAGTCTGGGTATGTCCGGCAATCATGGTATTATAAGTTTTTTAACTTATATTGTTCCGGGGTTGGCAGTAGATATACTCCTTGTATTAATAGGACATCGTAATCCAAGCTTAGGCAAATTTTTTCTATGTGGAATGGTGGCAAATTTAAGCGGAACTTTTCTTGTAAATGTAGTTTTCTTCAGATTGCCCTTTATACCTTTGGTTTTAGTTCTTTCCAGTGCCGCCCTGTCCGGAGGGGTAGGGGGTATAATAGCTTATACAATAATTAATAAATTGGAACGGCAAGGTATTCTTACAGGCCTAATGTCAAAAGATGCTGTAGTTAAATAAGGGGAGGGAGGATATGAGTAAAAAAACAGTTTTTCTTGTGATAGCTATATTAATTGCAATAGTGGGTATTTTTGCATATTTAAACAGTGATTATATCAAGGATAAAAAAGGGATGCATATAAATGCGGAGATAATGCTAAAAGAGGGCGATAAAGAAACCTTACTTACATTCGATGAAATCAAGAAATTAGGGGAAGAGGAATTTAAGGCCAATCTGAAATCCGCTGGAAACCCGGCGGTGGAGCATAGTTATAGGGGTGTGCCGTTAAAGAATGTAATAAAGGAGGCAAATATTGATACCGAGGATAAAACCCAAGTGATAGTTAGGGCCGTAGATGGGTTTACCTCTGCCTATAACATAAGCGAGGTTTTGGAAGATAACAATATGTACCTTGTATATATGATGGATAACGAACCTCTCAAGAGCAGGGAGGATGGAGGAGACGGGCCTTATCAAATTATAGTTAGGAAGGATCAATTCAGTCAAAGATGGGCTAAATACGTTTTGGAGATAGAATTACAATGATTTATCCTGTAGAAGTTAAAGATCTACATTATAAATATGAAAAGAATGCCGGGGAAATATTAAATGGAGTAAACCTCAGGGTGGCAAAAGGGGAGACGGTAGCAATAGTAGGCCTAAGTGGCAGCGGAAAAAGTACATTGATATATAATATATGCGGTATAATTCCTCACATTTGCGGAGGAGGAATAAAGGGCCAAGTTAAAATTTGGGGTAAGGATATATTGAACATGAAGTTATCAGAAATATCAACTAAGGTAGGGATAGTATTTCAGGACCCGGATACCCAGCTTTTTTCACCTACAGTTGAAGATGAGATAGCATTTGGTCCGGAAAATTTATGTGTTGCAAGGGAAGAAATAGGCTCAAGGATTAAAAGGGTATTGGAAACAGTCAACATGGAGGAATACAGATTAGAAAACCCTAATAACTTATCAGGGGGGCAGAAACAGTTAATAGCTATAGCTTCTGTCCTCGCTATGGAAACGGAAATATTGTTGTTTGATGAAATATTATCCCAGATAGATAAGGAAGGTAAGATGAAAATTAGGGAGGTTATAAAAGGTTTAAAAGAAGAAGGAAAAACAATAATTTTAATAGAACATGATTTAGATAATCTTCAAATTGCCGATAGGGTTTTACGGTTAAGGAATGGCAAATTAGAAGAATTCAGGAGTGGTGAAACTGTCAGGTCTTATAGAGCTTAAAAATGTAAATTTCGAATATATAAAAGGCAAGAGAATTATAAAAGATGTAAATATAAACATAAATGTTAAAGATATAACCTGCATAACAGGCCCTAACGGAAGTGGTAAAACTACCTTAGGTAAATTGATGGTAGGGATATTAAAACCTAGTTCAGGTGGAATATATTTGTTCGGTGAAAACATAATCAATATGTCCCTAGGACAGATTGGGGAAAAAATAGGTTATCTATTTCAAAACCCGGAAAAGCAGTTTTTTTCCAATACGGTAGAGGATGAAATTAAATTTATTCTTGAGGTTAAAGACTTAAATAGAAAATATATAGAGGAAAAAGTGAAGTCATTACTTGATTTATTTCAACTAAATCATATAAGAACTTCATTTCCCCTTAAATTAAGTCAAGGAGAAAAACAGCGGCTTGCATTGGCGGCCATACTGGCCAATGAACCGGGATACTTAATACTGGATGAACCCACTAAAGGGCTGGATATGGAGCGGCGGGGCACCTTAATTCAAATACTGAAGAAGCTTTATAATAAAGGAACAGGGATGACAGTTATGACTCATGATTATACTTTTATCAATCAAATTTCTGATCGTACTTTAACAATGCACAGGGGTGAAATAGTTGAGGACAAGAGAAATAAACATTGATCCCAGAACAAAATTAATAATTGTCTTGTGTTTATCCACATTGGCTATATTAGTCAAGAACATATTGTTTTTAAGCGGAATATTGCTGATAAGTATAACAATTTCTTTATTTCTTAAGGTAGATATATTACAGGTTTTAAGAGAAATAAAAAGGCTATTATATGTGCTTTTGGCTATTGCAATAATACAAAGCATATTTTCCGCAGATGGCCAAGCACTAATCAGGATGGGGAAATTAACTGTTCTGACTACTATCGGGCTTCAAAAAGGTTTGGAGTTTATTATCAGGATCATGATAATAATTTCGTCTGCAACTATAATTACTACTTCAAATTCGAGGGAAATAGTACAGGGATTGGTTCAGTGGAAACTGCCCTATGAAATTGCTTTTATGGTCTCAATCGGTATCAGGTTTTTACCGATGTTGAAGGAAGAAATAAAAGATTCTGTAGTTGCAATTCAATTGAGGGGTGTAGAAATAGAAAAAATACCTTTGAGAAAAAGGTTATATATATATTCCCATCTGTTTACGCCAATCCTTATAAGCACTATAATAAAAGCACAAAAGTTATCTATGTCTATAGAAATGAGGGGTTTCAGAGCCTACGAACAAAGAACGAGTTATATGGTTTTAAAAATGTCTTATATTGATTATTTAATTATATTTTTTAGTTTTCTGTGTGCATCTACATTGATGTATTTATATGTAGGCCAATCTGTTCCTGCATTCAGTTCCCTGAAGGCATCCTATTTTGTTGAAGGCTTTACTAAATTAAGAAAAATTTTGACAGTATTCCATAGATGAGGGGGCAAACATAATGAAAATTTTATCGGTAATAGGTGGGGCTAAAACAGGTAGAACTACGACCGTAGAAAACATAATAAAGGAATTAAAAAGAAGGAGATATACAGTAGGCTCTGTTAAGGAGATTAGCCCCGAAGAAATTGTTGTTAATATAGAGGGAACAAATATGGATAGCCATAGGAAAGCCGGCTCGCAACTTATATCCGCCAGAGGAATTTGTGGGACGGGTATATTTCTTCAAGAGAAAATTAGCATGGATAAATTGTTAAGTTTTTATGATCATGATTTTGTGATTCTGGAGGATATTACGGACTTTAATGCCCCGAGAATAATAGTGGCCGATGACGTGAAGGGTATAGAAGAAAAATACGATGAGTTGACTTTTTGCATATCCGGGACGGTATCCTGTACCGAAACTGAATATAAAGGTTTCCCTATGATCAATTCGACAGATAATATAGAAAAACTGGTAGACTTAATAGAGGAAAAGGTATATAAAAGGTTGCCGGACTTTCCTCCGGAGTGTTGTAGGGCCTGCGGCTTTAATTGCAGGGAATTGGGGTCTAAAATACTGAAGGGGGAAGCGGTAAGGGAAGATTGTAAAATATTAAACACGAAGGTAGAGCTTCTGGTGGATAATAATAAAATTCAAATTGTGCCCTTTGTGGAAGATATACTTTCAAACGCCGTATTGGGGGTTGTTAAGGAATTAGAAGGCTATAAAAAGGGCAAAGAAATAAAGGTGACGATACACCCATAAATTAACACGGGGACAAAAATTAACACGGGGACGGTTCTATTGTTAATTTTAATTAACAATAGAACCGTCAGACTGTGTGAAAAAGCACTTTTCCTACTTATTGTCATCCTGAGACGTACAGAATAAACCCTCCCGCGAAGGATCCCCAAAGGATGAGATCCTTCGTGAGCACCGTTTATACTGTCCGTCTCAGGACGACTTCATCGGATTCTTCGTAAGTACCGTTAATACTGCC
>DASRMN010000167.1:0-2813 GCA_035647935.1 Clostridia bacterium
GAACCGTCCCCGTGTTAATTCGCTCGATCCGCCCTATCTAGTACCTAATAATTATTTGTCATATCCTATTCTGTTATATACAATTTTCAGTAATTCGTCCCTTATCTTTGCGGCTTCGGCTATGATATTATCACTTTCCGCTTCCTTCTCCGCAGCATAGGCTTCATCCTTTATACTGTTTAGATTTATGTACACATTAAATAAGGCTCCTTCTATTCCTGCATAAGCCATCAATGAACCTACGCCTACGTCAGTAATAGCCATCGCATTTCCATGGTCTGCAAATACCTTTCCGATTCTGAGTATCTCGAGACCTTGCTTAGCAGTTTCTAATGGAACTTCTAAAGCATCTGTTGTTGCCTTTGCCAGTGCCTTTTTCCTCTCCGCTTTTTGTTCGTCTGTATCTTTTGGCATTCTGAGCGCATCCATGTATGCATCAAATGCTGCCTTATCTTTATCAATGGAGTCATATAATTCATTTTTTAACCTGACAAATCCGTCATAGCTGCCTTGGAAGGCATTTTTAATTTCCTCATCCAAGGATTCGAAAGCTTTTTTACCAAATGTTAGATTACCAACCATAAGCATAAGGGACGCTCCTAAACTTCCCGCTAAAGCCGCCGCACTCCCTCCTACCAATGTCGAGTCTTTGCTCTCTAATGAATCCATAAAATTCCTAATAGTTTCATCTACAAACATACATCTTCCTCCTCCTGTAAACATTATTTTAAATCCTTTGTTTTCAATATAACTTTATCATACTAGCATGGTTTAGTCTATATATTCATTGCCAATATTTGTACTAATTATAAGGTTGCCATTTTTCATATAAAATATGCCATTAACAAATCATGCCAAACGATTCCTAAGATGCATCGGGGACAATTTCCTTTGCGCAAAAATGCAACAGGAACCATCAGACTGTGTGAAAAATGTCATCCTGAGCGAAGCGAAGGATCTCAAATGGCTTAAAAACGAGATTCTTCGCTACACTCAGAATGACAAAAAGCGAGAAAAGTGCTTTTTCACACAGCCTGCCGTCCCCGGTGCATCCCGTTATTGCGCAGTCTGACAGTAGCCCATTGTGTCAATTTCTCCCGTTAAAACGTTCGACAGCAAGTGCTATCAGCCTATCTATTAAATCTTCATACTTTATTCCCGTAACATCCATCATTTTGGGATACATGCTTATTTTTGTGAATCCCGGCATAGTGTTAATTTCATTGAGCAAAATACGATCAGTCCCATCTTCTATAAAAAAATCTACCCGTGCCAGTCCTGTACAATCCAGAAGTTTATATACCTTGATGGCTGTGTCCCTTACTTTTTCGGTTGTATCCTCCGATAATTCGGCCGGCACCACAAACCGGGTGGTACCCGCAATATATTTATCATGATAATCATAAAACTCCGCCGTCGGTATTATTTCCGCCGGCAAGGATGCAATAGGATCATCGTTACCGAGAACGGCACATTCTATCTCCCTGCCTTTGATAGTTTCTTCTATTACAATTTTTCTATCGTGTTCACCTGCCAATTCTATGGCCTCTTTCAGCTCCCCCCTATTATGTGCCTTTGTTATCCCAACACTTGAACCCATATTGGCAGGCTTAATGAAAACGGGATATTCAAAGTAGTCTTCTATTTTTTCTATAATTCCAATTTCATCTTGTTTGTATTGTTTAAACATTATCACATCATATTTCGCCTGCGGAATCTCATCCGCCTGCAAAAGTTTTTTAGCAATTCCTTTATCCATGGCTACAGAGGAAGCCAGTACACCCGCACCAACATAAGGTACATTCATCATTTCAAATAATCCCTGTATTGTTCCGTCTTCCCCGAAGGGTCCGTGTAATACGGGAAAAATAACATCTATTTTCTCTGTTTTTCCGTTGCTCAACGTTACAATACCGTTGCCCTCGCCTGTCGGGAGCAAGCTCATTTTATTCTCGAAGCCTTCTTCTTTTTCGATTTTATCTGCAATCTCTTCCCAATTTCCGTTTTCTATTTCATCTGTGGAACCTTCGTATAGTTTCCAGATCCCCTTTTTGGTAATTCCAATTGTAATAATATTATATTTATTTTTGTCCATTGCTCTGAGTATAGACGCGGCCGATATTAAGGAAATTTCATGTTCCCCGGATTTTCCGCCGAATATAACCATTACATTCATTTTTTCCATGTCAGCACCTTCTTTCCTTCTACCATTATTATTCTATCCCTGTTTAATTTATTATTCAATACCTTTGCGAGATAGAGGGGACATGGGACACAATTGTCTAATTATGCGTCGTTAACAATAGTTTAACAATAGCGGAACAATGGTTTAACAATCGTTTATGATACAAGGGAACAGCTTTTTATGTCATTATGAGCTATAAGCGGGAGACCAAAGGTCTCCCCTACAATATTGCTTTATAACGTGTGTAGGGACGGTCTTTGACCGCCCGCTTGTGGCACAAGAGGGCAGACAGAGTCGTCTGCCCCTACAAATGGAGACCACAGGTCGCCCCTACGGAACCGTCAAAGAATGTTTTTATGTTTTTGTAGGGGTGGACGACCCTGTCCACCCTCTATCAATGCACATTTTCGAACATGCTTAGGGACTAGGGGACGGCGAGTTCTTGTCCCATCAAATTCCATTTTATCTATAGGCAGGGAATGGTGGGATGGGAAAAAACTCCCGTCCCCTTGTCCCGTGCCTTCCTTTAACAACCGTCTAACAAACTGAGGTCTGATTGGACACAATGGGGCCAGTTCCTCTTGTGTTGTGTCTTTCCAACAACACAAAGGGACTGTCCCCTTGTGTC
>DASRMN010000168.1:0-5678 GCA_035647935.1 Clostridia bacterium
TGCGGTCATAATATTTTCAATCATGATTTAAAATATATTCAAAATGATATAGAGGCTGCCGGTATCAATGATCTGAAATTTATAGATACTCTGTATCTTTCGCCTCTTCTTTTCCCGTGTAGGCCCTATCATGCCCTTCTCAAGGATGACAAGTTACAAACAGAGGATATCAACAATCCACTTAATGATTCAATAAAGGCTAAAGATTTGTTTTATGATGAGGTCACGGCTTTTCATGCGCTGGATGACAAATTAAAACGAATCTTCTATTTTTTGTTGAGCAAGCAGAAGGAATTTTCGGGCTTCTTTGATTTTCTTCAGTACAAAGAAACCGACATAAATATCGAGAAAGAAATTCGCCAAAAATTTCATGGGCAAATATGTGAAAATGCCAACCTCACCGCTATAATATCAGAAAATCCAATCGAATTATCCTATTGCTTAGCTTTAATAAATGTAAATGACAGGTATTCAATCACTCCTCCATGGGTTTTAAGAAGTTACCCCTCAGTTGAAAGAATTATGTTTTTGTTGCGGAATAATCCATGTTTAGGAGGCTGTATCTATTGTAATAAGGCCTTAGACATTCATAAAGGGCTAAGACAATTTTTCGGTTTTGATTCCTATAGAAAATATGAGGGCGAGCCATTGCAGGAAAAGGCTGTCGCGGCTGCCGTTGAAAACAAATCACTTTTGGCTGTGTTTCCTACGGGGGGCGGAAAATCGGTGACTTTTCAGGTGCCTGCCCTGATGAGCGGGAACAATTCGAAGGGTCTGACGGTAGTTATTTCGCCTCTACAATCCCTCATGAAGGACCAGGTGGATAACCTCGAAAAAATAAATATCACAGAAGCGGTTACCATCAACGGTTTGCTTGACCCCATCGAAAGAGCAAAATCCATTGAAAGGATTGAAAACGGTTCTGCTTCTATTCTCTATATTTCTCCCGAGTCCTTGCGTTCAAGGACGATTGAACGCTTACTTTTAGGGAGAAATGTTGTTCGATTTGTCATCGACGAAGCGCACTGCCTCTCTTCATGGGGCCAGGATTTCAGGGTTGACTATTTATATATCGGTGATTTTATTAAATTATTTCAAGAAAAAAAGAATATTGAGGATACAATCCCTGTTTCCTGCTTTACGGCTACGGCAAAGCAAAAAGTCATAGAGGATATCAGAAATTATTTTAAGGAAAAATTGTCTATTGATATGGAGCTTTTTACTACGGGTGCATCAAGGAGCAATCTCCGATATAAGGTTTTTCAAAAAGATAGTGAAGAGGAAAAATATAATGCGGTAAGAAATTTGATAGATGGGAAAAGTTGCCCTACAATAATTTATGTTTCACGAACGGAAAAGGCGTATAGGCTGGCTAAAAGGCTCCAGGATGATGGTTATAGGGCAAGGCCATATCATGGAAAGATGGATAAACTGGAGAAAACTGAAAATCAGGACGCTTTTATAAAGGGTGAAGTTCAAATTATGGTCGCTACTTCCGCTTTTGGAATGGGAGTGGACAAAAAAGATGTAGGCATGGTCATACATTATGAAATATCCGATTCTCTTGAAAATTATGTCCAGGAAGCGGGGAGGGCAGGCAGGGACGAATCTATCACGGCCGATTGTTATGTGCTGTTCAACTACGGGGACCTCGATAAACATTTTATTCTTCTCAATCAGACCAAACTCAACATTCGGGAAATTCAGCAGGTATGGAAAGCAATTAAGGATATTACCCAATTGCGGTCAAAGGTATCGGAATCTGCACTGGAGATTGCAAGGAGGGCAGGTTGGGATGATAATGTTGTAGAGATTGAAACAAGGGTGAGGGCAGCCATTGCGGCCTTGGAAGACGCCGGTTATGTGAAGCGTGGGCAGAATATGCCCAGAATATATGCTAACAGTATTTTATCAAAAAATGCACAGGAAGCGATCAGCAGGATAAGAAAATCTGATATGTTCAACGATAGGCAAAGAGCCATGGCTATTCGGATAATAAAGAAACTTTTTTCAAACAAAAACAAATATAATCCAACGGATGAAATGGCGGAATCAAGAGTGGATTATATTTCAGACCATTTGGGGATTGTAAAAGAAGAAGTGATACAAGTTATCAATATTCTTCGTGAAGAAAAGATTTTAGCCGATTCTAAAGATCTAACCGCCTTCATTAAAAGAAAGGAAAATAAAAACCGATCTCTGAATATTTTAGGGACTTTCTCGAAAATTGAAAAATTTCTGATCACTGTTTTACCGCCATTTGAAAAAAAGATGTTCCATTTAAAGGAGTTGAATGAACAGGCGGAAGAATATGGATGCAGTGGTGTAACTCCCGACAAGATAAAAACCATACTCAACTTTTGGGTTATAAAAAACTGGATCAAGAGAAGAACTGTTTCGCATTCAAGTAATCATATTATGGTCCTAAATTCCATGGAAACCCATGAAATGGAAGCAAAGCTCACCAAACGCCTTGAACTGGCCCAATTCATCGTTAAATATCTATATGATAAAAATGATAAAGATATTGCCGGGGATGATTCGGACAAAGAAGAGATTTTAGTTGAATTTTCTGTTTTGGAACTCAAGGAGAGATTTGAAAACGAGTTAACGTTGTTTGACATAAAAGCCACCCCTGATGATATAGAGGATGCTCTATTTTACCTATCAAGGATTGGAGCACTTAAAATAGAAGGCGGTTTTTTGGTTATTTATAATCCTCTCAGCATCGAACGCCTTGAACTTGATAACAAGAAGCGATATAAAATTGAGGATTATGAGAAGCTGAATCAGTTTTATGAGAACAAAATCCGGCAGATTCACATCGTTGGAGAATACGCAAGGAAAATGCTGAGTGATTATAGGTCTGCATTGCAATTTGTGGATGATTATTTTCAGTTGAATTATACTTCATTTTTGAACAAATATTTTAAAGGGATTCGGCAGAAGGAAATCGGAAGAAATATTACACCTTCTAAGTTTGAACAACTCTTTGGAAGATTATCGCCGGCTCAATTAAAAATTGTTAATGACAGTAAATCAAAATATATTGTTGTAGCAGCCGGGCCGGGAAGCGGCAAAACTCGTATTTTGGTACATAAGCTGGCATCCTTGATGCTGATGGAGGATGTAAAGCATGAACAATTGCTGATGGTCACATTTTCCAGATCTGCGGCCACGGAGTTCAAAAAGCGTTTGCTCAAATTGATCGGTAATGCGGCTAATTTTATAGAAATAAAAACATTTCATTCCTATTGTTTCGATTTATTAGGAAGAGTCGGCACTATTGAAAAATCGGGTGCTGTTATCCGGGAAGCTGTAGAAAAAATAAAGAGCGGAGAAGTTGAGATCAATAGGATTACAAAAACCGTATTGGTGATTGATGAGGCTCAGGATATGGATGCGGACGAATTTGCATTGATCAAAGCTTTGATGGAGCGCAATGAGGAAATGCGCATAATTGCGGTTGGGGACGATGATCAAAATATCTATGAATTCAGAGGTGCCAGTTCGGAATATTTGGAGAAATTGCTGGTTGAACATAAGGCTACTATGCATGAATTGGTGGAAAATTATAGAAGTAAAAGCAATCTGGTGGATTTTACAAACCAATTCGTCAAAAGAATACCCCATCGCCTAAAAAAGAACCCGATAGTTGCCGTACAGGGAGACCGGGGAAAAATTAAACTTGTGCGATACAACAGTGGTAATTTAATAGGGCCTACGGTGGATGATATATTGTCGGCGGATTTGGCAGGAACCTCTTGTGTGCTGACAAAAACCAATGATGAGGCTCTGAAAATCACGGGATTGCTTTTGAAAAACGGCATGCAGGCAAAGCTGATTCAATCAAACGAAGGCTTCAACATTTATAATCTTCTTGAAGTCAGATTCTTTTTAAATCAATTTGATTTTAATGAGGAGATTTATGTTATTAGTGGTAGGATATGGTCTAATGCAAAACGAAAGCTGTTAGAAAAATTTCGCAACAGTCCCAATTTAGACATCTGCCTAAATATTATAAGAGATTTTGAGGAGACTAATCCAAAAACCAAATACAGGTCGGATTTGGATATTTTTATTCGCGAATCGAAATTGGAGGATTTTATAAGTGACAGCATTGAAACAATACTTGTTTCGACAATTCATAAGGCAAAGGGCAGGGAATTCGATAATGTATTTTTGATGTTGGATGATTTTAATATTCGATCCGCTGAGGCTATGCGACAGTTATATGTTGCTATGACGAGGGCAAAACGCAACTTGGTAATTCATTACAACAGCAGTTATCTCAATAATATAAGGGTAGAAGGCCTTGATGTAATTGATGATTTTACGAAATATTCTCAACCTGATCAATTTACGGTGCAATTGACACATAGGGATATATGGTTGGATTATTTTATCCAACGGCAGGGATTAATTTCAAGGTTAAACAGTGGTGACGAACTCTTTGTTGACGGGGATTTTTGTGTTAATTCAAAGGGGCAGAAGATACTGGCCTTTTCAAGGCAATTCATTAAAAGAATAGAATCCGTCAGGCAAAAAAATTACGCGGCAAAATCGGCAACAATAAGATTTATTGTATATTGGCAGAGAGAAGATGCCGAGAAAGAGATTAAAATTGTTTTGCCCGAACTTTACTTTGAAAAGGAGTGTGGGGAAGATAATATATCAGGGGCAACAGACTGTGTGAAAATTGTCACCCAAGAATAAACCGGGGTGACAAAGGTGACAAATGGGGGTGACAAATGGGGACGGGTGTGACAAATTGACAAGGTGACAAATGGGGACGTACACGGATTGTCACGCGGTCAAGTGAACCATGGTGTCAGGTACAGTGGTTCTTTTTGTAAAGACTGAACCGAGCCATGGGGACCGGTACGGTGGTTTACGTTTTTAAAACCATTGTACCTGTACCCGTGGCCTTGGCTCTTTTGATTAGGAAAAACTGAGGGGTCATAAGACCATGGTTCTTCTACTCTATTGAAATAATCGTCTGTCTTTCACCCGGCCGCTTTTATAATCAAATATATCCAGCCCATATGGGCCCTAAGAACGGCAAATTTCAGTAAACTTATAATAGCTAAAGGAGTTTTCATCCATTTTACTTTATGCTGCACTTTATAAAGGAAATGCAATATCAGAGAAATAAGCAATATTATTGATATAGCAGATATTTCAGGATTATTATGAAATGCATTTGCGAGTAACGGATTTGCTTCTTCAATATAACCCAATTTTATTCCTGCTACTGTTAATATCGTATCTAATATAGTTGTTACAAATATCAGTATCAGTATGCATGTCGTTCCCATAAAAATCACCTCAATAATTAGTATGCACTAAAATTGAGGAAAAAATAAAAAAACTGCGGTATCCAATCCCATGGCCCCATATCTTTTTCTAACCCCATGGTTTTTTTAAAAAAGAACCATTGAACCTGACCCCATGGTTTTTCCATGGTTTTTCATATAGACAAGCAGTAAACTTATTTTTAAAAATAGTGGGAGGTGCAGGGGATGTTATATAATAAAAAGAAACAGAAGGACTATAAAATGTTAATAAAACGCACGCGTGCGTTTTATTAGATTACAAAATAACGCATGTGTGTTAAAATGCCTTTAGGAGGTGTTTTATGGAGATAATACCTAAAAAAGAAACCTTAACAATAGAAT
>DASRMN010000169.1:0-2721 GCA_035647935.1 Clostridia bacterium
TTAATTGACAAAATGCTGGATATAGAAAGGGTTTTAACCGATAAATTTAAAGAAATTGATCAAATAAAACAGTATAACCAGTATAAGGTATTGAATGCCATGCAGGAAGCACGACTAAACGACCAACATTTTAATTGGACAACGGGTTATGGCTATAATGATATCGGCCGTGAAAAAATAGAAGAAATATACGCAAAGGTTTTTTCGGCAGAGGATTCCATAGTCAGGCCTACTATTGCAAACGGAACCCATGCGTTAGGTTTATGTCTGTCCGGGTTGCTTCATCAGGGTGATGAGATCATATCGGTAACCGGGGAGCCCTATGATACATTAAATGAATTGATAGGGTTAAGGGGGGAATACAAAGGAAGCTTAAAAAACACGGGTGTTATATATAAACAAATTGATTTTATGAAGGATGGCACAGTTAATTTCGGTGCGGCAGAGAGAGAAATTACCGAAAAAACTACTATGGTCTATATTCAAAGGTCTACCGGTTATAGTTTCAGGCCGGCTGTAGATATTGACACCATAGAAAGGATAGTGGAAATTGCAAAACGGAAAAACAAAGAAATAATCTGTATGATTGATAATTGTTATGGTGAATTTTTGGAAGAGAGGGAGCCCACGGAGGTGGGTGCAGATTTGCTTGCAGGTTCTTTAATCAAAAATCCCGGTGGGGGAATTGTCCTGACAGGCGGGTACATTGTTGGAAAACAAGATCTTATCAGGGAAATATCCTACAGACTCACATCCCCGGGAATAGGTAAAGAATGTGGGTTAACATTTGGACTGTCAAGACAAATGTTTCAAGGGTTGTTTTTAGCACCCCATATTGTCAGTGAAGCCATAAAAGGTTCAATATTTTGCGCTAAGTTATTTGAAGAGATGGGATATGAGGTAAAACCGAAATATGATGCTGCTCGAAGTGACATTATTCAGCTGGTTAAACTGGGGAGTGCTGAAAAGGTAATTGCTTTTTGTAAAGGGATTCAGGAAGCTGCTCCTGTAGATTCCTTTGTGAGCCCGGAACCTTGGCCCATGCCCGGATACGATGATCCTGTCATTATGGCCGCCGGTGCTTTTGTACAGGGGTCCTCAATTGAACTGAGTGCAGATGCACCTATCAGGGAGCCCTATGTTGTCTATTATCAAGGTGGATTGACCTACGAACATGCTAAATTAGGGGCATTATTAGCATTAAAAAATATAAATGAAATTGGCTAGGGATATGCAAGATAATTGAACAAAAAAATCAGGAGGTTTAATAAAACCTCCTTAAATTTTTCTGTATACTCCTATCACTTTGCCTAAAATAGTTACATCCTTGAGTATTATGGGTTCCATTAGTTTGTTTTCGGGCTGAAGCCTTATATGGTCAGATTCCCGATAAAAACGTTTTATTGTAACTTCATCTTCAATCAATGCCACTACTATGTCACCGTTTGTGGCGGTGGGTTGTTGACTGATTATTACATAATCATTATCCAGTATGCCTGCGTCAATCATGCTATCACCTTTGACCGTCAATATAAAAACATTGCTGTTATTGACAAAATCAACGGCAAAGGGGAATATATCTTCAACATTTTCGACTGCCAGAACGGGTGTGCCGGCAGTCACCCTGCCAATGACCGGTATATTGACAATTTCTTTGTTATATGACAGATGGCCGGGGTCATCATTTAGAACCTCTATTGCTCTTGGTTTAGTGGCATCTCTCCGAATGTAGCCCTTTTCCTCCAATTTAGATAGGTAACCATGGGCGGTGGATGTCGATTTAAAACCAACGCCTTTACATATCTCTCTCATGGATGGGGGATAGCCCCTTTTAGTTATTTCGGTTTTTATATAGTTCAATACATCCAATTGTTTTTGATTTAGGTCTTCATACATTACCAAAACCCCTTTCTATAGGGTAAAGTATATCATAAGATAAATCAAACATCAAACGTTTGTTCTGTGGAAAATTTTACTCATCAATCCACTCAAAATTTTTAACAATTTCTCTTTTTGCATCTTTTCTATGAGCTGCATAAAGTTGAGTGGTAGTCACATTATCATGGTCCAATAAATTTTGAACATCATATATAGAAAATCCCTGTTGGATCAATGATGTAGCAGCGGTAGCTCTGAGTTTGTGGGGACTATAACCCTTTTCTCTGGTTGTACCCAGCACAATGGAGGTGTATTTTTTTACAAGGTTTCTAATGGCTCTTGCTGTCATGCGCCTGTTTTGCAGTGAAAGAAACAGAGCATCTTTATGTTCGTCATCCAACATATTAGATACGGTACGTTCATTTTTCAGATACTCCTTAATTACAGTTTCACATGTTTTGTTGACAGGCATTATGATTTCTTTACTGCGTTTGCGGTAAATTCTGAATTCCCCTCTATTAAAATTAAATGATGATATATTCAATTGTTCAAGTTCACTTAACCTCAGGCCGTATGTGACAAACAATACGAGAATCGCTTTATCCCTCAGCTTGGTTTTCTCCCAATATTTTTTTTCTCTTTCAGAAAGATGTTTTCCGGTATCCACAATATCAAGCATAATGGTTACCTCATCAATCTCCAGCCTTTTTATAGCATCAGGCTGTGGTTTGGGTAGACGAATAGGGTTAAACCCATCCGTAATGTTATTTTTTATAATTTCATCCCTGTAAAGGAATTTAAACAGCACGGACAGTGAAGATTTCTTTCTGCCTAGGGTACGGT
>DASRMN010000170.1:0-18163 GCA_035647935.1 Clostridia bacterium
CAGGATTTATTATGTCCAAATTTGTAGAAGTGAAACCCGAGGAGTTTAATGAAAACCCGTTCAAACTTATAGGGAAGGACGGCATGTTGATTACAGCCGCAAAAGATGGAAAGGTAAACACCATGACAGCGGGTTGGGGAGGCATTGGAGTAATGTGGGGAAGAAATGTTGCCTATGCAGTTGTACGTCCCCAGCGTTATACAAAGGAATTTGTAGACAATTCAGACACCTTTTCATTGGCCTTTTTCGGTAGTGATAAAAAAGAAATGCTGAATTATTTAGGCACAACCTCCGGCAGGGACGAGGATAAAATTAAAAAATCAGGCCTTACGGTTATCTATGATGATGCTACCCCGTATTTTGAAGAAGCAACTGTGGCCGTTTTATGTAAAAAACTTTTTGCACAGGATTATAAACCGGAATCTTTTATAGAAAAAGGGATTATAGACAGATGGTATCCTGCTTCCGATTTTCACACATTATACATAGCAGAGATTATAAAAATATTTGTGAAAGAATAAAGAATTAACACGGGGACGGTTCTATTGTTAATGTTAATTCACTGCTTTACAACGTGTGCGGGGGCAAACCTATGTGTTCGCCTTTTTGCCATCCCGAAAGCAAGCCCGCAGGTCTGCCCCTTTCTAAAAGCAGGGAACTAAAGATCCCCCCTGCAATACCGATTTGTTTATGTCCAAATTAACAATAGAACCGTCCCCGTGTTAATTTATAACCCGAAGAAGTAACATATAGACACCTGTACCCACACCGATACTCAAAAGTGTATTCTCTTTCCAATAGTGAAGTGCGGTTATACAAATAATAGCCATAGCTTCCGGAATCCCGTATGTAGAAACTCTAAAATTAACATCCTTGAGGCAATACACCACTAAAAAGCCTACGGCAGAGTAGGGCAAAACCTGACCGAGATAATTAATATATGAATTGTTTGACTTGGAATTCCTGAATATAATAAAAGGTAGAAACCTTGTTATAACCGTGCCGATAGTCAGTACACAAATAATGATAAGGGTCTGGATAGGTGTTAAGGTCATTGCATTTTCTCCTCTGCCAATTCTTTATTGCCCATATATCCCTTTTGGGACATTGTCAATACCGCCAGTATAGTAACCATGGAAGGAATAATAAAATTACTTTGTCCGAAAATAACTAGACAAACAACAGAACATAGAACACCGATTATTGCAGGTTTATGGTCTTTTTGTGTTTTCCATTGTCCTACAAATGTCACAACAAAAAGTGCAGTCAGCACAAAATCAAGCCCCTCTACATTAAATGAAATCATGGAACCCAGCAATCCGCCCAAAACCGAACCGAACACCCAATAACCATGATTGAGCAGGGTAACAAAAAACATAAACCAGTTTCGATTCACATCCTCCGGAGGCTCTACCGAACAGAGAATAGAAAATGTTTCATCGCACAAGCCGAAAATGAGATATGGTTTTAATTTACCGGTGTTTTTGTATCTATCCAACATGGAAATGCCGTAAAACAGGTGGCGCGCGTTTATTAATAATGTCATTAGCAGTGCATAAATAGGGTTAAAAACCGATGTAAGGAAATTGATCGCCACATATTGGGCAGAGCCTGCAAGTACTATAAAACTGAACAAGGCCGTCCAGCCAACACCGTAACCCTTACTGTTCATCAGGATACCATAAGCAGCACCTAGGAAAATAAATCCCGTGAATACAGGAATAGTATGGGGAAAAGCCGCTTTAAGCGCCTTGATTTTTTCTTTCAAACCTTCACCTCATTTAAATTTAACTTTATATAGAACTAATTATTATTCTGATTATACCATATTAATGATTGGGTTTGGATTGTTGTATGTAGGTCTAATTATGCGCCACAAATGGGATAGGAATTTGTAGCAGGAAGAAAGGCACGGGACAAGGGGACGGGAGTTTTTTCCCATCCCACCATTTTCTGCCTATAGATAAAATGGAATTTGATGGGACAAGAACTCGCCGTCCCCTAGTCCCTAAGCATGTTCATAATATTGATTTGTAATGTGTATGCATTATTGCAGGCCGACCAATCCCATTATAGCTCTAGGGGCTAAATGCAGCCATAACTACCAAAGCTATTACTCCAAGCAATCCTCCGGAAAAAATCAGCCCTCCAAATATCATTTTTTTCAATTATATCCCCCAATATAATGTGGCATATCTCCTGTTCATAGTATATAATTATTTTAAAATAAAGCAACAAGACAGGGAATGTTCCGCACGTTTTGCCCAAAACACGGCAAACAGAAAATCCCCTTATGCTATCAATTCCAATTTTAACTATTCATTTAAAAACACTGTGAATTCTTCCCCAACCTGTTTATATTCGCTATTCATTCTTCCGCTTTTCTCCGGATATTTTGCAGCATATGGTGTTAGAGTAATAGATGTTATTTGATCAGATAGATCCCTGTCGATATTCGAATACCTGAATATCAAATTTTCATCGGACAAGCTGCCTAGGTAAAATTCAACCTCATTTCCCAGATCATCATACCCTTTTAAGTCATGGGAATTTAAATCACATTACACATTTTAACAGATGGTGCTTTGCTGGAAAACTGTTTATTCTTGTGCGAAATATAAAAATCCCCCTCCCGTAAAAGGGGAAAGGGAATTTCCTAGTCCGCATCCTCATCCATGGTTTCAAGCAGAAAGCTGACAGGGCGAAAACCATCATTGCAGGATATCATTGCGGACTTTTCATTTTTCATCCAACCGTCATAAAAATTTTCACCGCCATGGGCCAATGCCATGACAAAAGCCGACATGCTGTCCCAAGCACTATCGCACATGCCTTCAGGTTTCTGCCAACCGTTTGCCATAAATACCATGCCCTCTTCCATATCGCAGGCATCAGTGATTGGATTTTCGTATTCTTCAATTAAATCCTCATAATGAGCCATTTTCATAACGGTAATTTTAACTTTTTTCATATTTGAATTCTCCTCAGATGTATCAAACAAAACGTCCCCCTGCCACATATAAAAGGACACAACGGGGCCGGTTCCTCTTGTGTTGTGGCTTTCCAACAACACAAAGGGACCGTCCCCTTGTGTCCCGCATTTTAAACTATATCAAAGCCGTGCTAAAATAACGTTCCGCTCTATCTGCTAACACGGTTGCTATGGTTTTATCGTTACCATATTTTCCCGCTACCTGTATCGAAGCCCAGACGTTCGCACCTGAGGATGTGCCTACAAGAAGTCCCTGTATTTTTGCCAATCCCCGTGCTGTTTGTATCGCATCATCGTCTGTAACCTCTATCACTTCATCCACAAGAGAAGTATCTAATACCGGAGGAACAAAGCCGTCTCCGATACCCTGAATTTTGTGCAATCCCGGCTCATGCCCTAAAAGAGCCGAAACATTTTTAGGTTCCACCGCCACAACAAGAATATCAGGATTTTTTTCCTTCAAAAACCTGCCTACCCCGCATAAAGTGCCGCCGCTCCCTAATCCTGAAACAAACATATCTATTTGGCCGTCCAATTGGTCCCATATTTCCTTGGCAGTGGTACGGTAATGAATCTCCGGATTATTGGGATTTTCAAATTGCTGGGGCACATAAATTGAAGAATCCGCCTTAGCTCTTTTTTCAGCTTCTTCAACTGTACCCGCAATATTCTTTTCTGCAGGTGTGAGCACAAGCTCCGCCCCAAGTGCAGCAATAATCTTTTTTCTTTCTTCACTCATATTTTCGGGCATTATTATTACAACCTTGTAACCTTTTTGCACACCGACAAGAGCAAGGCCGATACCTGTATTGCCCGATGTCGGTTCCATTATAGTCATGCCGGGTTTTAATCTGCCTTGTCTCTCGGCTTCTTCAATCATGAACTGTGCCACGCGATCCTTTATACTCCCACCCGGGTTTAGGAATTCAGCTTTGGCATATATATTCAGGCCCGTCATTTTTTTCAGACTCATTATAGGTGTATCGCCTATTAGATCCAGTACCGTTTTAGTTGCTTTCATAGGTCTATTTCTTCCTCCTTGTATCTATTTTGGGATTTTGTTTAAATTTTGTTAGTATTATATTATGGCTTAAGGGCCCTCGACCCTGTCTGATTTTGTCACAATATTGCCTCGGTAAAAGTTTACCAATTTTCAATGCAAAATGCAACAAAATATGACGCATAATTAGACAAATATATCTTAACCTTAACCTAGCTGCGTCCTTTCAATACCTCCATGGATAAATACTGTTCCAATATACTGATTAATTCCCCATAGTCCTCTTTTTCAAAATACAGCTCATAAGTATCATGTCCCGAAAAAGACACTATAATATTTTCCTTTAAATCTACTTGCACCTTTTTTATCTTGTGCCAAGGGGCAAGAAACCCCACAAATGATCTATTATAGCTAAATCCCTCTGAAGTTATGCCCGACTTAAATAAAGAAAGCCCAAAGACCGCTGCCGCTAAAATCCCCAATATATAATGAGTGAACATATCACCATAAAAATAGGTAATCCCAAGTATTACAACAGTACCCACAACAGTAAACATAATTTGGGCTATGCTTTTTTTGGTCGGTATTAGCAATATCCTTAAACATTTTATTTGATGAACAAGGATACCGATGAATAGTATACAAATAACAACCGCTACCACCATATTCATTTCATCACCCACAATTAATCTTATCCGCAAAATAAACAAAGCCCACATAATAGTGAGCACAATATTTTAAGGTTAAAATAATAAGCCTGCTGTATCCTCCTGCCCAAACACATCATACAAATATGTCCTTTATCTTGCTGATAAAACAAGTAAAACGTCAGACTGTGTGAAAATTGCATAGCTTTGGATCATACGACCAAAGAAAGTAGGCAAATTTGCAATGTTCGGCTGCATCTACTGTCTATCTCGGGATAACAAAAACGTGGGACTTTTATGGCAATACCGAAAAAACAGCAAAATACTTTTCCGCACAATCTGACATTCTCTTGTCAGGCTTATTATTCTTTACATGATTCGGTCGGCTATTCTTTCATTACCGACCTTTTGTATTTCATGAAAATCCATGTTGCCCCCTTGATTACAATGTAGTTATATTACTAATTTTGTTTAATTTTTCAACTATAGTATACATATTGCTTACCGAGCCGACTGCTAACTTGTCATTTAATTCAAAATAATCTAAACAAGTTCCGCAAGACAAGATTTCTACTCCGTTAGATTCCAATGTCCTAATATGTTCCAATGATTCCGAGCCTTCTACAGTCAATCTTACACCGCCATTTAGAAATATTATACCGGTTGGATACGGTAGTATTTCTGTCAATGTATATAAATAACTGCTCATTAGTAAAGCACCCAATTCATCAGAACCATCTCCTAATGTATCCTTGGTTATTAAAATAACTGAATCCTCTTTGCCCTCTGCGCCACACCGAGTATTTGATGATTCCGATTCTGTTGTTTCTGCTTGTTCTTCCTTGAGTATATCAATATAATAATCCCCTTGGCTTTGTTTAACATCAGCCTTTAAATTCATACTTTTGGCTAATTTTAATACATTTTCTTTTGCAACTTCATTATCTACAATTGTAGTAATTATCCCTTTTTCTATCTCCTCCAAGGCCTTTTTAGTTTGAATTACCGGCAATGGACAATTCATGCCCCTGGCATCTACTTGTTTATTCATTTTTATAAACCATTCCTTTCGTTCCGCTCAAGGCGTAAAATGACAGAATCCCCGCCTCTCTGCCATCTATTGTTAATTTCCGAGTACTTCTTCAAGAGCACGAGGAATCTGTTTAATTATATCATATACTTGAGTTGCCGGAGTCGGATTAGCATATGAACCGGCCAACCTGTTGATTTTAGCGGCTTTAGCAGATGCAGATTCTATATCCATGCCCGAAGCAATTAAGGCAGAAACCACCCCTGTCAATGTATCACCTGTTCCTCCTATAGGCTCAAGTGTTTCTATATTAGGGCTATCAATTACCTCTATAATACCCTCCCTATTAGCAACATAATCTTTTTCCCCTTTAACTAGGAGGTAAGAAGAGGCATTGTTATGTTTATATGCTCTCTTGATAAGGTCCGGTACAAGGTTTTCATCCTGCAAAATGAATCCACGAGTATAAAAAGGGTGCGGCGCCTCCTCGTCAGCCAAGTATGCAAGTTCGCCGGCATCAGGTGTAAACAAATCGAAAAAGGGTGCATCGCCGCCCATTTTTGCAACATACATAATTCCCGCATCGGCAATCAGGGTTGGCCTGACCGGCATTTTTTCAATTGCCGTTACTATTCTCTTAAACAGACTTACAATAGGCTGAAAATAATGAAAGGCCAAGGTTTTAAGGGAACTGCCGGGGAGATGATCTACCAAATATCTGTAAAGACGCTTAGAACCCTCCCCATCGCCAATATCCCCGACCAAATAACAAAAAGGATTAGGCTCATTCATATATTCGAGGGTTTTTACCGCCGCCGCAATCATCGCCGGTGTTCCTCGATTTACGGCAACACGTTTATCCCCAAAGACAATCTGTTCCCCTTCGAGAACAACCTTATCGGAAATCATAGGAAATTCATTATCAGCGACAGTCCCGACTATGCCAAACATTGTTCCACCACCCTGTCATAAGCTATCTGCAGTGCATAGGCACAGAGGGTGTAACCAATATCTCTTGGAAGCGGAGCATCCTTTAGATGCTTGTCTACCATCTGCCCCGCCAAGTAGGGAACATCGGGACAACCACCTCCGGAAACATTGACAATTATTTTTGTGTCCCTGTCCACGGTGATTTTCATGTTTGCTGCTCTCACCATAAGATACTTGCCGTACTCCCTTTCATGGAGTAAATCAACCGGCTCAAGCAAAACACTGTTGACCGGGACAACCTGTATCGGTTTAACATTAACCTCCGAAAGCTTTCTGATAATCGACAGCTCCTCTATAAGCGGAAATACTATTACGAGATCGCAACCGCTGCGTATCTCCGGAGGCGGTCCCATTACTTTTATTTCCCAACCTTCCGCTTTTAACACATTTTCCGACCTGATAACCTCAGTAGTATTCTCAAAAACCAATATACCTCTATCCTTAGTTAAATCGGGTTTAGTCCTTCTTCTTCTAAGTGCTTTAAGCATTTCAGTTTTCCTTTCTTATGGTAATCCTATATCCGTCATCATCCATTTGGATGTCAGTCACTTCCCAGCCCTGATTTTTTGCGGCACGGCTCACATTTTCTTTTGATGTATCCGTGTCTACCATAATCACTATTTCACCCTTACTCACCTTTTTCATTTCATCCATGGTTACTATAACAGGCTGGGGACAGGAAAGACCCCTGGCATTAACAATATTACTCATGTCTTTATTCCCCCCTAACTATATCCTTTTACACCTTCCCTTGTGCCCCTCTTCGCATGTATTCCTTCTCTCATGGTAATCCCTATCAACGCGCAGGCTATAAATCCGACAACAACCGCAATCATTCCTCCTGTAGTAGCCCCGTTGGCGGAACTGGCCAATCCGAAATTATGGGCAAAGGCCGCGCCTACAATCATACCGATCACAAACACTGCTGAGTCACCGTCGCCTTCACCGGACAGAAAAAGTTGGCGTCCGGGACAGCCACCGGCAAGAGAAAAAGCAAGGCCCGCCAGTGCCATACCGGCGAAGTTCCAAAAATGCATAGTATGGGCCACAGGTTGCCCCGCAAAACCCGGATTGAATTGATTGATAACCAAGTTTGTAACAAAAGCAGCAACCGTCAAACTGACAAATCCCGTGAATAAATGAAACTGCTTAAATAAAATTAAATCACGAATGGCACCCATAGTACAAAAACGACTTCTCTGTGCCAAGAAACCTATTCCAAGGCCTATAACCAAAGATATAATTAAAGGTGCATGCATGGACCCCGGACCTTCAAGACTGTAAAATAAAACACCACTCTGTGCCTCTCCCGAGATTTGCGGGTTAAGGAACATTAAAACCAAAAATCCGGCCATAGTTACCGGAAGTATCCACCCTGCCGATGTATATGTTTTATGAGTAGCACCCAGGTTATATCCCGCTCTGAGAAATCTTGTGCCGATCCAGATGCCCGCAGCAAGACCGAGCAAGCCCGGAATGGCATTCCAGTCACCACCGGCGAGACGAAGCACTGCTCTCCAAGGACAGCCTAAAAAAATTAGTGCCCCGATCATAGCGAAAACACCGAGAAAAAATCTGACAATCGGTGCAGATCCGAGACGAGGCCTGAACTCCTTGAATAAGTATGCCGCAACAAAAGAACCCAAAACAAAGCCTATAATTTCGGGACGGAGGTATTGCACCACAGGGGCTCTATGCAAACCGAGTGCACCTGTAATATCCCGAACAAAACAGGCTACACAAATGCCCATATTTGCGGGATTCCCCCAAAACTGCAACAACGAAGCTAAAACACCAATTATGACACCAACAATAATAATACCCCATTTAGTTGCTAATATGTTTCTCATTGATCAACCATCACCTACCTATTATAATTTGATTTGAAAAATTATAAATGCATTTATACAGTACATTATAATGGATTTTGTAAAAACAGGGAAATAGATTTTCTTAATAAGATTGTGTGTTCCTATAGATAATCTCAATCAGAAAACGGATACATAAGGATGCCAAGCAAATTGATTGAACGGGCTATAGATAAAAGTAATAACACACAGGATGCAAATAAGTATTTCCAATTGGTAGCTATTTGTCTATAGTGATAAAATTTAGTTGAAATAACAAGATTAAAACCAAAAGTATAGGGGGATTAAAATGAGGCCGAAGATTATGGAGGAAGTGGAGGGATTAAGAGGTATAAATTCTCTTAATATTAAAGAAGCGCATGAAGCGGGCAGGAAGGTAGTGGGGATGTACTGCATATTTTCACCGCAGGAGATATCTTTAGCAGCCGATGCAATTTCTGTTACATTATGCGGAACAACACAGGATCCTGTAGGAGATGCCGAAAGGGAATTACCAAGGAACTTATGTGCACTTATAAAATCCAGTTATGGCTTTGCCATTACAGATACGTGCCCCTATTTTTATTTTTCGGACGTACTGTTAGCAGAAACTACGTGTGACGGTAAAAAGAAAATGTACGAACTGATGGGGAAAATAAAACCTATGCATGTTATGAACCTGCCACAAACAGCCGCAGATGACGATGCCTTGGATATATGGAAAAACGAAATGGTTAAATTCAAAAATTTTCTGGAAAGAGAATTTGAATTGGAAATTACGGACGACAAGTTAAGGGATGCTATCAAACTGATGAACAGAGAAAGAATTGCAATGAAGAAATTACATGAACTGAATACCCATAAACCCGCACCATTAACAGGTATGGATATGATGCTTGCACAATGGTTAAAAGGATTTAATGTAGATAAAGAAGCAGGTATAGAACTTATAGAAGGACTGATTGCAGAAGTCGAAGAACGAATGGAAAGGGGCATTTATGCTTTTGATGAAAACGCGCCGCGTATTCTGTTAACAGGGTGCCCTATCGGAAGCGGATGTGAAAAAGTATTAAAGGTCCTAGAAGAATCCGGGGCAAGTGTTGTAGCTTTAGAAAACTGTACAGGCTATAAAGGTTTGGATACATTAGTAGATGAAACCAAAGATCCGATTACCGCCATTGCGGAAAAATATTTATCTACACCTTGTTCCTGCATGACATATAATGACGGCAGATTAGATTTAATCAGGAGAATGGTAGAAGAATATAAAATAGACGGTGTAGTGGACCTCACTTGGATAGCTTGCCACACGTATAATGTAGAATCCTATGTTGTGCGTAATTTTGTCAGGGATGAACTTGGACTTCCATTTTTACAAATAGAAACAGATTATTCCGACTCCGATATAGGTCAAATTAAGGTCAGAACAGAGGCCTTCTTGGAGACTATGGTGGGTGCGGTTACAGCTTAAACAGAAATATATACCTAAGGAAGTGATTTGGTGATTAGCATTGGAATAGATGTAGGGTCTGTAGCGGCAAAAGCCGCAGCCTATGACGGTGAAAAAATTGTCGCAACAGCACTTATGCCCACAGGCTGGAGTCCGAAAGAAGCCGGCAAACAACTTTTGGAAAATATAATGAAAAAACTTAACATTACTAAAGATGACATCGGCATAATAGTGGGTACCGGTTACGGTAGAGTGTCCCTTCCCTTTGCAGACAAAAAAGTTACAGAAATTACGTGTCATGGAAGAGGGGCACACTATGTAGACCCCAACATCAGGACGATTATAGATATTGGCGGGCAAGACAGCAAGGTTATTAAAATAAACAAAAAAGGCAGCGTTGTTGATTTTTTAATGAATGATAAATGCGCTGCCGGAACAGGAAGATTCCTGCAAGTAATGTCAAATGCATTAGAAATAGATATTGATGAACTTTCACAGCTGGCATCTGAGGCGGAACCGGCTAACATCAACAGTATGTGTACAGTTTTTGCAGAATCTGAAGTTGTTAGCCTGATAGCAGAAGGAACGCCTAAAAATGCCATTGCGTCCGGACTTTTGCATTCCGTGTGCAATAAAACCTATTCGTTAGTAGGTAAAATAGGCATAGAAGAGACTGTGTTTTTTTCCGGCGGGGTTTCCAGAAGCAAAAAGATGGGCAAGCTTCTCAGTGAAAAATTAAGAGTAGAAGTCAAGTTTTCTGATGAATCCCAATTTGTCGGAGCAATAGGTGCAGCAATAATCGGATATGAACAAATCAAACAACAGGCTCTTTTATGTAAACAAATATAGCAAGCTTCTCACTGCTTCACATACATTCCCTAAAAGTAGGAAGTGGAACCGTCAGACTATATAAAAATCTGACGTTTCACCTATCCTACCTATAGAACAGGCAAAACTGCCCTTGTCTTTCGTGGATTTAACAGGAAACCAAAAACCCCGACAAGAATACTTGCGGCAGAAAATGATTTAAATTAAATTACTGATAGGAGATGTGTTTTTATGAAAAGAACATTTGCATTAATTATGGTATTTATTACACTGCTATGCATGTTCGGTTGTGGTCGCAGTTCAACCCCGACTAAGGGAACCGCAGAAACCCCAAAAACCACAAAAAAGGATATCCCCACACTATCTATTGCCTATGGGGACGACTTGCACTGTTGTATGTTCAACGTTGCAATGATTGATGTTGACAGCTTTGCGAATAAGACCTTTCGTGTTAACCCCCTGAATGAAACGCAGGGTGAATTGATCAAGGATGACGAAGTAATCGCTCAATTTAATATTATCAGGGGAAAAACCGGTGCGGAATCCGCTACCATGATGGCCCAAAAAAATCTGGATATAACATTATGCTCCAACACCGCTATGCAAAGTGCCTATGATGTGGGTACCGATGTTAAAATTTTATCCCCGCTTCACACAAGCGGAGTTGCTTTGGTTATGGCCCCCGATACTGATTTTTATGGTTTTGATGCATTAAAGAAACATATCCAAAATTCACAAACACCTTTTAAAATCGGGTATCCCTCTGCTATCAGCGGCCCAAGAATTGTTACAGAATATGTTTTCAAAGAATCCGGCTTTACTGTTACCGAAGACCCGGGCGATTTGAATGCCGATATCTTAATGGTAGACCTTAAGGGTTTCCAAAACGTGACTTCTTCAATTAATAGCGGCGCTGTTGATGCGTGGGCGGGAACCTCGCCTTTTCAAGAAAATGCGGTAGCCCTAGGCGCAGGTAAAATTGTTTTAAAACTGGAAGATTATCCTCCACAGGGATATTGGACGGATTTCCCCTGCTGCGTACTGGCGGCCAGAACAGACATAATAGATAAATATCCCGAAGCCATTGAAGGAATCGTCAATGTAGTGGTTGACTGTGTAAAATATGCTAATGATAACTGGGAGAAGTTTGCCGAAATCAACTCTCCTGTAATCGGCTTTGAAGAAGATGTAATATTAGCAAGCAACATAATTTACACTTCAGTTCCTTCCAAAGAATGGGTAGACGGCGTCGAAATATACTTTGATACAATAAAATCTTTGGGTAAATTTGAAAACCGCCTTAAAGAAGCCGGCTTTGATAAGGTAAAAGAAGAAATTTTTGACTTTTCTTTTGTAGAAAAAGCCAACACTCGTTAAAAATTATTAAACAAGATATTTAGATATAGTTTTTGTCTTAAACATCAGAATTAAACAAACTTATATTAATTAGGATAAGGGGTTCGCTTTTATGAGAAAAAAATTCAATACGCTAATTCTCCCTTTCATTCTTCCTGCCTTACTTTTAATAGTATGGCAGGTTTTTGCCTGGAGAGTACAAAATGTAACAATCTTACCCACCATTGGCAGGATATCGAAAAATTTCATGCATGCCACCGATAACTTTATTGGCCTCGGTTCCATACCACGTAATATAGGGGTCAGCTTGATTCGGGTTCTGAGCGGCTATACTGTGGGTGTGCTTATCGCCGTGCCCTTAGGGATATTTATGGGTTATAACATAAATGCTCAAAGATTGTTTGAAAATCTTATCAATATTTTCAGACCTATCCCGCCCCTAGCATGGCAACCGTTAGCACTCGGGTTTTTCGGAATGTCAAGTGTGGCTACCCTCTTTAATATGCCCTTTGGACAGCAACATGTTTTTTGGGGCAACTTTAAGACAGCAATGATTTTTCTGATTGGCATAGGTAGTTTTTTCCCTGTTATTGCCAACGTTATGTTCGGGGTGCAAAATGTCAGTAAGACACTTATTGATTCGGCGAGGGTGCTTGGTGCCAGCGAAAGAGATATCTTTTTCAAGATCCTCATTCCGGCGGCAGCCCCCAGCATCCTTAACGGTTTAAGGGTGGGGCTGGCCATCGGTTGGTCTTGTCTGGTGGGAGCCGAAATGTTGCCCGGCAGTATGGCGGGTGTGGGGTATCTTATCACCCACGCTTATGAATTGGCAAGAACTGATCTGGTTATCACCGGGATGATCTGTATAGGGGTAACCGGTGTTCTCCTAGACAGCATCTTTAAAATAATTACCATTAAATATTTTTCTTGGAAATACTAAACGGAGTGGTGAAATAATGGAGGGAAAAATTCGGGTTGAACATCTGGAAAAAATATTTTGCAGTCAAAACGACATGAAAATAACCGCATTAACTGATATAAATCTCAGGGTGCAGGAAAATGAATTTGTCTGCATCCTGGGTCCTTCAGGATGTGGAAAATCAACTTTTTTACGTATCGTTGCGGGGTTGGAAGAATCCAGCACAGGCAAAGTGTTTTATGACGGGCAAGAACATGTAAAACCCCGCCGTGAAATTGGTATGGTCTTTCAAAATTACTCGCTGATGCCCTGGCTTAACGTTTTGGACAATATAGCACTTGGTCTGAATTTCGCCGGGATATCCAGAGCAAAACGGACGGCTAAAGCTGAGAAATACCTAGATATGATTGGAATGAGCGATTTCGGTAAAGCCTTCCCCAATGAATTATCCGGCGGTATGCAGCAACGTGTGGCTATCGCACGGGCACTTGCAAATAACCCTGACGTTTTATTGATGGACGAACCTTTCGGGGCTTTGGATGCCTACACCCGCATCATTATGCAAAGAGAATTACTGCGCATCTGGGAACAACATAAAGTAACCATCCTTTTTGTTACCCACAGTGTTGATGAGGCTGTTTATCTGGCAGATCGAATCGTTTTGATGAGCAGTAGCCCCGGAAAAATAAAAAGGGATATTACTATCTCAATTCCCCGAATTCGGGAGCGCAGCAACCCCCTCTTCGGCGAACTGACGGAAGAACTGCTTATATTACTGGAAAACGCATGACGTTAAGAAAATATATCAAAAATTTATCGGATTAAAACCAAAACTATAGGGGGATAAAAATGAGACCAAAAGTTATGGAAGAAATAGAGGAATTAAGAGGCATAAATTCCCTTAACATTAAAGAAGCCCATGAAGCAGGTAAAAAAATAGTAGGACTGTATTGCGTATTTTCACCGCAAGAGATAGCTTTAGCGGCTGATGCAATCCCTGTTTCATTATGCGGAACAACACAGGACCCTGTAGGGGACGCGGAAAGGGAATTACCGAGAAACCTATGCCCACTTATAAAATCGAGTTATGGCTATGCTATTACAGATACATGCCCTTATTTTTATTTTTCGGACGTGTTATTGGCAGAAACCACATGCGACGGTAAAAAGAAAATGTACGAGCTGATGGGAAAAATGAAACCTATGCATGTTATGAATTTACCGCAAACAGCTAAGGATAATGACTCCCTTGATATGTGGAGAAACGAAATGATTAAATTTAAAAACTTTTTAGAAAAAGAATTTGAACTGGAAATTACAGACGTTCAACTGAGGGATGCCATCAAACTGGTGAACAAAGAAAGGACTGTAATGAAAAAACTACACAAGCTGAACAACCATAAACCCGCACCCTTAGCAGGTTTGGATATGATGTTTGCACAACACATTAAAGGCTTTAATGTAGATAAAAGAGCAGGTATAGAACTTATAGAAAGACTGATTTCGGAAGTTGAAAAACGGACAAAACAGGGCATTTATGCCTTCGATGAAAATGCACCGCGTATTTTGTTAACGGGATGTCCCGTGGGAAACGGATCGGAAAAGGTACTAAAAGTTTTAGAAGAATCCGGCGCAAGTGTAGTAGCTTTAGAAAACTGTTCAGGCTACAAAGACTTGGACATACTCGTAGATGAAACTAAAGATCCGATTACTGCCCTAGCGGAAAAATATCTGTCCACACCCTGTTCTTGCATGACAAGCAATGACGGAAGACTGGATTTAATTAAAAGACTGGCAGAAGAATATAAAGTGGACGGTGTAGTGGATCTCACTTGGATAGCCTGTCATACGTATAATGTAGAATCCTATACAGTGCGTAACTTTGTTAGAAATGAACTGGGACTTCCGTTTTTACAGATAGAAACAGATTATTCCGATTCCGACATAGGCCAGATTAGGGTTAGAGTAGAGGCTTTTTTGGAGACCATGGTAAGTGCAATTACGGCTTAAACGGGGATACACTATAATCCAGCTTTCAAACTCTATTTGTTGATAAATATAGCCCCACAAAATTAAAGCAGTAGATTTATTATAGGAACAATCTACTGCTTTAAAAATGGCAATTTTCACATAGCCTGTCGTTCTTGTATTTCACGTGTTTCATCCTTATTCCGCTCCTCATATAATATTTTTCTATACATATTTACGTTGCTATAGATATATTTTATAAAAGCCCCTTGATACAGATAATATTTCTTAAAATGGCAGAATATATTTTTGCTACGAAGCTTGCAAAATAGACATTTGAACATAACAAAAATTTGACCTTGTATGATATAAACTCTCCTTTTTGTGCCTTGTATCCATACAATCCTCAATAGCATTTTTAAAAAAATCGTGATAATATAAGTTGCAATTAACCCCTGTCTATTATGTTTGTTGGCAAGAGTGTAAAGGTAGATGAATAGAATTAACAATAGAATCGTCAGACTGTGTGAAAATTGTCATTCCGGATTTCAGCTTTGTATCATTCTGAGACTGGCAGTATTAACGGTACTTACGAAGAATCCGATGAAGTCGTCCTGAGACGGACAGTATAAACGGTGCTCACGAAGGATCTCATCCTTTGGGGATCCTTTGCGGGAGGGTTTATTCTGTACGTCTCAGGATGACAATAAGTAAGAAAAGTGCTTTTTCACACAGTCTGCCGTCCCTGTGTTAATTAATTAATGGAGGTGATTTTTGTGATTATAGATACGCATGTACACGAAAGTAAATATTCCTTTGATAGTATTTTAGACCTTGAAACATCGATTAGATTAGCTAAATTAATCGGCCTAGACGGAATATGCATTACAAACCATGAAAATAATCACCTGCGAGATGAAATAGGGGACTCGGCCAAAATAAATGGGGTCTTGGTTATTGTAGGTGCGGAAATATTGACCCATGAAGGTGATATATTAACATTTGGATTAAGGGATATACCGAAAAAAATGATAGGCGCAAAGGAATTGCTGACACTGGTAAAAGAACATAGGGGAGCAGCTGTTGCAGCTCATCCATTTAGGAACAACAATCGTGGTATGGGTGAAAACATGAGAGGGGTAAGTCACCTGTTAACAGGAATAGAATCTTTTAATGGCAGTACCCTTCCACATCACAATTTGCAATCTTACACCTTGGCTACAGAACTGAATGTCCCATCCCTAGGTGCCAGCGATGCCCACAGGCCTGAAAGACTTGGAACGTATGCTACTAAATTTTATAACACTGTAAGGGACCATAAAGATTTTATAGAAGCCCTTAAAGTGGGAAACTACCATCCTGTAATGAGAAAAAACGGAGTATATGAAAATATTAATTATTTTTATGAGGAAAGTATAACTCTAGATGATGAAATGGTCTCCTTCAGGTAAATTTGAGTATTGATTTTTTCTATTCAATGCGCTATTTCCATAGGACATTGATATTGGACACGCCTGTTTGTGTTCTATAAAATATAATTAGACAATTCACTATGACAAAAGTATGACAAAAGGGGACGTACCCGGTTTGTCATACCATCCCAAACATTAACAAGGAGACTTGTTCTCCGGGCGGTCAAAGACCGTTTCTTCCTTTTTTCCGGGCGATTAAAGATCGCCTTTTCTTTTTGGCGAAAAAATTAACAATAGAACCATCAGATTATTCAGAAAAACATCTTTTCCGCTTTTTGTCACTGCTGTGAAAACCGTAGGGATGGACGACTCTGTCCATCCTAGACAGAGTCGTTTGCCTTACCCGAAAGGAACATTTTTGTTTATTGTGGCATGGGTAACATATGCGAATTCCCGGTGCAGCAAAGAATCTCGCTTTCAGGCCATTTGAGATCCTTCCCCGGGATAATATCTTTTACACAGTCTGCCATCCTCCTGTTAATTTTAGAAATCATCTGAGCATGAATATTCTTGCAGAAAAATTGTCAAGGTTGTCTATCAGTGTCAACATTTATATAGATATTATTTATTGGCATAATCCCCGAAAAAGCATTACAATTTTGTTATAGAAGAATATAAATTTTAAGGAGGATCGTAATGAAAAAATATGTAGGTGTCTTTTTGTCGGTAATATTAATTTTTTCTGTCATTTTAACCGGATGCACTAAGGAAACTCCCTCCGGGGCAACGGGGGATCAAAACGGGACCGAAACGGTAAGTAAAAAAGGTGATACATTTAAAGCCCAAATTACATTTAACGGATCATCTACCCTGGCTCCTGTAATATCAGCCATTGCGACTGATTTTATTGAAGAATACACTACCTGGGATAAGGTGGATTCAAAGTTCCCGGCAGAAAACATTGCAATTTATGTTTCGGCAGGCGGCTCAGGCGCAGGTGTTAAGGCAGTCCTGGAGGCAACCAGTGATTTTGGTATGCTGGCAAGGGAAATCAAGGACGAAGAAAATCAGAAAATCGGAGAACCCAAGGCGTTTACATTAGGTATAGATGCCCTGACAATTTCCGTTAATCCTGAAAATCCTTTAACAAAAATAAGAGATAATCTGACAATGGAAGAAGTAAAGAAAATATTTGCAGGAGAATATAAATATTGGGATGAAATTGATAGCAGTTTGCCACACAAAGAAATGGTAGTAGTTATAAGAGACCTGGGCGGCGGTGCCCATGAAGTGTTTCAAAAAAGTGTAATGGGAGACACAGACGTCAGAGAAGATGCTATTCAAGCACCGTCCATGGGAGCATTGGTTACAAAAGTAATTGAAAACAAAGATGCTATAGGTTATGCCTCTTTCGGTATGGTTAACCAAAACAAAGGAAAGCTCATTCCGCTGAAAGTTGATGAAGTTGAAGCAAGCAAAGAAAATATAGCAAGTGGTTTATATAAAATATCAAGACCCCTCATAGCTGTTAAAAAAGGAGACCTGAGTCCTGAACAACAGGCATTTGTGGATGTCCTCGTATCAGAAAAAGGATCCTCAATTATCGAACAAATGGGCTATGTGCCTGTAAATTAAATTCAGGGATATCATTCCCTGAATTTTTTGGGGTGAATATATGTATAAACTGATAGACAAGATATTTGATGCAGTTGTTAAGTTATTAA
>DASRMN010000171.1:0-2437 GCA_035647935.1 Clostridia bacterium
GCAATACCCTTTATGACTATAGACAGTCAAGTTCTATTGTTCGCTCTTCCTTTTTTCTTTTATTCTTCTTGTATTTCATTAGCCCATAAATATTTCTACTATTAGACCTGTAAATCCTAAGTCCTGCCATTTGAACTACCCCTATTAAACCTTAGCCCAGGGGCCTGGAACTTAGTCTGTCAGTGGGTATATGGCTTGCATGACTTTTTGCACTACATTCTTTATATTTTCATCATATCGTCTAACAATACCTTTCCAGTTTTCTAGAACATAACTTTTACTTTTTCTTACTGCCTTTTTTTGATTTCTAATTCAGTTTGCTCAGTCATTACATTAAACATACCTTTTACTATTTTTTTTATTTAGGTCGTTTATATAATTCCAAAAAGTTGAATGAAAAAAGACTCCATATGGACTGTTGCCATTCTTATTTATCTATCCATAATCACCCTGTTGCCGGCAGAGTGATTATTTTTTATCTCTTCATTCACCTTCGTTTAACAGATTCTTTACTCTATTAAATAAGGAATATTTTCTAAAATAAGGCACAACATATGTATAAATGTTTAAATCAAAAATCTAATCCAGAGGCCGGGGATCGGAAAGCCCATTTCCCGTTTCCCGCCCCTCATATATGAAAGGAATGTATGAATATGCCACAATATTATTCACCGGATACGGGATTTTCCAAGGAGCCTGAATCCTATTGGATCGCCTCCACACCTGCCACCAATTATCCTGCTTTAGAAGAAGATATCACAGTGGATGTTGCTGTTATAGGCGGGGGTGTAACCGGAATTACCACCGCTTATTTATTAAAAAAAGAAGGCCTGACCGTTGCTGTTGCTGAGGCAAATCGCATCGGTGACGGTACCACGGGGCATACAACGGCTAAGATTACCTCCCAGCACGATTTGATTTACGATAAGTTGATTACACAGCTCGGTATGGAAAAAGCTAAACAATATGCGGATTCTAATGAAGGAGCCATAAAGTTTATGGCCCAAACTATACAAGAAAATAATATCGACTGTGATCTTAAATGGGAAAATGCCTATGTATATACCCAGTCGCCCGAAAATATAGCATCCATTAAAAAGGAAGTAGAAGCGGCGCAAAGCCTGGGAATTAAAGCCTCCTTCGTGGAAAATTTATCCCTACCTTTTCCCGTAAAGGGTGCCATACAGTTTGAAGGACAGGCACAGTTCCACCCTCGTAAATACTTATTGGCGGTAGCAGAGAAGGTTGCTGCAGACGGAAGCCATATCTTTGAAAATACCAGGGCAATCAGTATCGAAGGAGGGCAAAAATGCATTGTAACCACGCAAAACGGCAAAAAAATTACTGCATCAAAAATAGTGATAGCCACCCACTACCCCTTTTCCAATATAAGAGGGTTATACGTCCTTAAAATTTTCCCGTCAAGGACATATATCATAGCTATCAAGGCGAAAACAAAGTTTCCCGGCGGTATGTATATAAATGTAGAATTGCCTACACGCTCACTGCGTTCTGTTTCTCTTGACGACGGCAGTGAACTCATATTGATAGTAGGTGAAAACCACAAACCCGGTCAAGGCGAAGATTTTAATATACATTATAAAAACTTGATTGATTTCGCTCACCGGAATTTTGATGTTGAAGAAATAGTATACAGATGGTCCGCACAAGATTATATGACAACGGACAATATTCCCATTATAGGCAATATAACTGCCGATGAGCCTAATATCTATGTGGCTACAGGATTTAAAAAGTGGGGAATAACCACCAGTGCCGTATCCGCAATGATTTTGAAGGATCTTATTGTGGGAAATAAAAACCCTTGGACGGAAATTTACAGTCCAACCAGATTCACAGATATCGATTCTATGTGGGCATCCATTGAAAAAACTCTAAAAGCCGTCAAAAACGGAGAGGGTAAAGTTATAAATGTGGCTGAACGCAACATGGGCGTTTACAGGGACGATAAGGGGAAAATATATCTCATAAACATCAATTGCACTCATATGGGATGCGGGCTCAAATGGAACAATGCGGAAAAAACTTGGGACTGCCCATGCCATGGTTCCAGATATTCTGCTACCGGGGATGTGGTGGACGGCCCTACCTTCACGCCCTTAGAAAAAATAGAAATTATATAACTAAACATAATTTCGGATGACAGGTTGCATAATAATTATGCAATCTTGTTTTTGTACCCGTTCCAAGTAAAATTAAGTACAACATATATAAATGTTAAAATCAAAAATCTAATTTAGAGGCTGAGGATTGGGAATCCCATTTCCCATTTCCCACCTCGCATTTGCGAAAGGATGTGTAAATATGCAACAATATTATTCACCGGATAAAGGTTTTACTAAAAAACCGGAGTCCTATTGGATCGCCTCCACAGACACTACCAACTATCCGGCCCTGGAAGAAGACATAACAGTAG
>DASRMN010000172.1:0-5181 GCA_035647935.1 Clostridia bacterium
TTAGGTGGAAAATTGGTGGCGGTTGCGGATCATTCGACAGGAATTTATAACAACAAGGGACTTGATGCAAGTGCGTTGGCCGAATATGTAAAAAAACATAAATGTATTAAAGGTTTTCCGGGTGCCGAAGGTGAATTTCCCGGAAAGGACATCATTACTTATGATGTCGATATTTTATTGCCGTGTGCTTTGGAGAATGCGGTAACGTCTGCAAATGCCGAAGGTATTAAGGCCAAAATTGTTTGCGAGGGTGCCAACGGACCGACTACGCCCGAGGCGGACAGTATAATGAACGAAAAAGGAATTATAGTTATTCCCGATATCCTTGCGAATTGTGGCGGAGTTACCGTATCCTATTTTGAATGGGTACAAAATCTGCAGAGATATTCTTGGTCATTCGAGGAAATACAACGAAAACAGGAAGCCATGATGATAGAAGCCTTTGATGAAATCTGGGCTCTCAAGGAGGAACATAAAACAACCCTGAGAACAGCAGCATACATGATTTCTATCAAAAGGGTTGCAGAGGCGATGAAACTCAGGGGTTGGTATTAATAACAATTGTTTTAAGGTTGACTGAGATCCGGTCGGACACAATGGGGCCAGTTCCTCTGGCACGGGACAAGGGGACGGGAGTTTTTTCCCATCTCACCATTCTCTGCCTATAGATAAAATGGAATTTGATGGGACAAGAACTCCCGTCCCCTAGTCCCTAAGCATGTTCAGATGCACCAGGAACCGTCCCCAGCGCATCCTCTGCCTTATAATGGATGTAGGGGCGACCTGTGGTCGCCTGTTTGTGGGTGCAACAAGCGGGCGGTCAAAGACCGTCCCTACACAGGTGACAAAAGGGGACGTACCCAATTTGTCACCCTAGGGAACTGTTGGAACCATCAAAATTTCAAACCGCGATGAGAATTGTAATATATAAATATTTTTAGCAAGTTAACGACGCATTATCAGACAATTGTGCAACATCAAATTAACATACTTCACGAATAATCCCAACAGGCGTCTGTTCCCTGCCTTGTCCCAACGGATTATCTTCTAGGATTTGCACAATTTCACCAAAATCGATATCATCATGAGAGCCGCCTAATATATTTCCGCCTAAATCATTGATATCGGAAATAACTACCCCGACACCACCAAGGGCATTACTGATTTCCTTTGCAACCTTATTAGGCTCAATGGGGCCCAGCACAACATGGGAATTATATGGAGGTATTGTCCCCGAGGTAGGACCGTCAATCGCTCTGGCCTTCGAGCCGGCAATTCTATAGAAATCACCCCTTCGGCGAAAAATCACTTTTGTAATAACTGCAATTACGGCGGCAAATAAAATTCTGAATACTCCGCATTCCCTGAGGGCCATTTCCATGGTTTCAGGCATACCCAAGCCTATACCCGCTGTGGTTTTAGTTACATATTTTGCAAGAAATGTAGCTAGGGGCCGTGGTTTTATTTCATTTAGAGGAATAGCCCTTCCCTGTGTAATAGCTACTATCTTTTCGGACATAAAAACTATGTCCCCTTCGCATATTTTATCTTTTAAATACTTCAGAGCCACATCCACAATATTATCTTCCTTTTTAATTAAATGGGTCTTGACCGGAATTCGTATAAACTTCTTGTTTCCCACATTTATTTCAAGCTCTTTCCCCACATTAGCCATTACCGGTTGAGGGTTATCCATGAAAAGGCCTCCTAAAATTAGTCGTATATTATAGATTATGACTTTAAAGTACTGTAAATATCCATTGTCATTATAACCCAATCCTCCTTGTTTGTGAAGAATTAAAAAAAATTTGAATAAATAGTGTACAGATGTGGCAAAAATTAATCTGATGGTTTTTGCTAATTAATTGGATTTTGTGTTATTATATAAAAAGGATAAATTTATGTCTGATTATCGATATGTGGGGCGGACCTGTGCGTTCGTCCATTGTAACAGGGAGGAATTAAAGTGTCTGGTTATAGAAAATATAGCAAGTATTTAATCGCGCTAATTATAATTACGAGTTTAGGTGCTAATCTATTTTTTGCGGTTCGGCTAAAAGTCCTGAAACAAAAAGTAATCAGTTCAAATACTGTTACCTCAACAAAGTTAGAGAGTGCTATCAGGGACACTATGTATTCAATAAAGGAATTAAACAAAACGGATACCGAAAAATCAATGAGTGATTTACAGTTTTCGGTTCAACAATTGGTTTTAATTTTTAATAACTGGATTGATCTGAATCAGTCCGAAAAGGATCCGGAGAAACCGTTGGCAAACGGATTAGATGCACTGGAAACCCTAAGAAACACTGTAGTATACCATCTGGGGAATCGATATAATAGCGGTGGACAATTAACAAACTGTGACATGGTATTTCTGGACAAAATCTATGAAAAATTGGACAAATTACTGGTTATATATAACAATACGGAAAAACGCATAGATAAAATAAGAGATACGGATGATAAGGCTAGCGGCGGGTTATGTCAATGGGCGGTTGATATGGACGAAATATCTAGGCTCTATCGTCATAGCAGGATTCCAAATGAACATCCTGAGTACATACAACCGGATTCTGTATTAACAAAAATCGATGAAACACTTCCCATGCTTAAAGATTTTCAGGGTTCCGGAAAAATGGGAGAATCTGTTCAAATTCGGGATGGGGTTCATTACTATGAGATAGGCTATTATCGTGGGGATGAGCCGGATTATTTAATATGGATAGATGCTATTGATGGTTCTCTCAGACTTTTTGAGGACTACACGGGGCATTACGAAGGCGGGACCGTTTTTGAAAATGAGGCTTTAAACATTGCTAAAAATTTTATGAGCGAGCTGGAGTCATATGGTGAAGTAGAGGATAGTGTATCGGTGGTTACGGACAAAGACACGGGCGGTACTATTTATGCTTTTCAATTTATTCCTATTTCAGGGGACATGGCTATTGCCAGTGATTGTATCAATGTAAATGTATCCTCCAAGGGGGGCAGTGTTATCAGGTATTCCAGTAGTTTCAGCAATACGGAGGTACCCAATGTAGAACCGGTGGTGACCCCGGTGGATATAGAAGAAAAACATAAAGAACAATTTTTCGATATGGAATATGACGGATTGTCCGTGGTCAGGTCATTTTATACAAATTATAAGCCTGTTGTTGCATATAATTATAAATCTACTAAAAAAGAAAGCACAACAAAACTATATTTTGATGTGGCTACAGGGAATCAGGTACATGAGTCCTATTCTGTATATGAATCTGTACCCTATATCACAGTGAATGATTGTGATTAATAATTCTATGGTTTATTTAACTTCGAAAATTAATGCTATAATTTCCGGGTGCAAAGGTCTTCGGGAATTTAAAATCTGAACATAATATATGGGAGCAGTGAACGTATTGGAAATCATAGACAAAGACAATAAAGTGATAATAAAGGATCTCAAGGACTTTGAACCTAAACATACCTTTGAATGTGGACAATGCTTCAGGTGGAATTTGGAAGATGACGGAAGCTATACGGGCGTTGCATATGGCAGGGTGTTAAATGTACGCAAAGATGGAGACACGGTTATTTTTGATAATGTAAATATAGAAGATTTTAATAATATATGGGTCCAATATTTTGATTTAGACAATGATTATGGTAGAATCAAACATGATTTGGCAGGTAAGGATGAGGTCATAAAAGATGCTATAAATTTCGGGCACGGAATCAGGATACTTCGACAGGAGCCTTGGGAAATTCTGATTTCTTTCATTATTTCCGCCAACAATGCCATACCGCGTATAAAAAAATCGGTGGAGCGGCTGAGTAAAAACTTTGGGCAATATTTAGGGCGATATAAAGGAAGGGACTTTTATAATTTCCCCAATGCCGAGGAGATAGGCAGGCTAAGCGAAGAACAAATAGAGTCCTGTAGTGTGGGCTTCAGATCCAAATATATTTTAGGAGCCGCCAAGAAAGTGTTGGACGAAAATATTTCTCTGGAACAATTAAGGGAATTGAATAGTGAAGACTGTTATAATGCTATGATTGAATTCAAGGGAGTAGGTCCTAAGGTTGCCAATTGTATTTTAGTTTTTGCTATGGGTAAGATAGAAGCCTGTCCTGTAGATATTTGGATAAAAAGGGTTATGGAACATTTTTATTTTCATGAGGATACACCCAACAAGGAAATCGAACAATTTGCCGGGCAAAAGTTCGGGCAATATACGGGTTATGCACAACAATATTTGTTTTATTATGCCAGAGAACTCAAAATAGGGAAATAAATATATTGAAAAAAATACTGAAGGATGATAACATCAGAATAATAGTCCCTGCATCCGCCCGGGTGTGGGGATAAAATTTTTTATATGCTGTATGGATAGGGGGGATGAGGCAATATGTTAGGTACCATTGTAAATGTTGTAGCGATTGCGGTGGGAGGAACCATAGGAATTCTGTTAAAAAAAGGGATTCCTGAGAAATACAAAGCAACGATGATGCAGGGAATGGGTTTAAGTGTATCAATTATAGGTTTGTCGGGAGCGTTGGAGACAGAAAACATATTGCTTTTAGTCTTCAGTATGGCTATGGGTGTTATAATAGGTGAGGCGGCCAAAATAGAAGACAGGCTGGAGGGCTTGGGGAAATGGCTTGAAAACAAATTTGGGAATAAAGAAAGCAAAATTGTAGAGGGTTTTGTTACAGCCAGTTTGGTTTTTTGCATAGGCGCTATGGCAATTATGGGATCTTTAGAAAGCGGTTTAACCGGCAATCATAAAATACTATTTACCAAATCTTTTATAGATGGTATAACTGCAATGGTGTTTGCTTCTACCCTAGGTATAGGGGTTATATTTTCGGGTGTAGCTGTCTTTGTTTATCAAGGTTTAATCACAGCTACAGCGGTGCTTATAAAACCTTTTCTAGCAGAATGTGCAATAAGAGAAATGTCGGCTATGGGCGGACTTTTGATTGTAGCTATTTCGTTTAATATGATGGAAATTAAAAAAATACGGGTGGGGAACATGTTGCCCGCCATATTTATACCTGTGTTGTACTATATATTGAAGATTTATGTATTAAAGCTGTCTTGAATGGTGCTTGGCTGTGTTTAGATTATTACTCCCGAAGTGATTCCTAGACAAGCCATAAAACTAGTAAATTAATGAAATATGGATAAAATTAAAG
>DASRMN010000173.1:0-8116 GCA_035647935.1 Clostridia bacterium
TCTTTTACAAAATCCTTGGTAGCAAATTTAGCTCTTCCTATGGCTGCTACTAAAATGTCTCCACCTTTAGAAACTCCTGCAATATCTTGTGTTCTGGAGTGACATATGGTAACTGTTGCATTTTCTCTGAGCAATAATAATGCCGCAGGTTTGCCTATAACCATAGATCTACCTAAAATTACCGCATTTTTGCCTTCCAGGGGAACCTCATAATACTTTAATATTTCGATAACCGATACGGCAGTACATGGAGCAAAACCGGTTTCATCATCTTCTACCAATTTTGCAGCATTAATTGGGCTAAAGCAGTCAATATCCTTTTCCGGTGCAATTACATATTTGATAACTTCTTCGTCCAGCTGTTTTGGGAATGGCCTGAATACCAGTATTCCATTTACAGCCGGGTCATCATTTACAGCTTTTAATTCTTTTATAAAGTCATCTTGTGTTATATCTTCAGGTAATTCTTTAACCTCTGTTTCTATGCCTACTTTCTTAGACCTGCCAAGTGCTCCTCTTTCATAAGCCAAGTCATCCGGGCTTGCACCAACCCTGACAATAGCAAGCTTTGGAGTTACTCCCTTTGCCTTTAGTTCCTCTACCTCTTTTATTAACCCTTCGCTAATTTTATCCGCTACGGGCTTTCCTTTTAGTATCGTTGCCAACTGAAGACCCCCTCCTTTAAATAATATTTATCAACTAAAATCCAGATAAAATCAATCTGAATTAAGTCTTCGTCTAAATATGGAGCGTGCCGATGATTTGATATTCGGAAGGTATATTGTATTCTGAAAAATCACCGTCTAATTCTTCTCTATAAATACTCCATCTGGCCGGTAAACCCGCTTCCTTAAAGGCGTTTTCCATATACAACATCATAATACCGGCGTCAATCAGAAGATATTTTTCGTCTATGTCCTTGCCGCCTACAGTTAAAATAATTTGATCATTGTGTATAATCAGTTTCCATGGCCGGGGATTTACCCAAGATGGGGTTAATCTAAGGCCGTTCAATGCTTCCCCCATACCCGTGGTTTTGAGTTCTTCATGACAAATCGTTTTTCCCCATTCATTTTTAAATACAAAATCATCTATGTTTATATGAAGGTCCTCGCTTTTATCAGTATGATGTATATGCGTTTTTGGATAACCTAATGCTATCATGGCTATTAATTCTCCGTGAGCATCCACCCCGAGATCCATTTTGAGCCCGTCAGCATCCTCTTCTACAAAAATCCAACAGCTGCCTATATTCAGATCCACAGCCTTCAGCATTATCTGTTCCAAAATATATGCTGCATTAGATAAGTATCCTTCCTTAACTTCACTGAGTAATGCCACGTAATTGGGGGCCAAAACCAAATTACCCATATAACTGACTCTTTCCCTCAGTATTTCTTCCTTCCCCCATCCGTCCTCAATAAAAACGAATTTTATACCTATGTTTTTCCGGAGTACCTCTATCTCTTCTAAAAATTCTTCAAATATTTTAATCTCATCGAGACTCAGTTTTCTCTTCTCATATTCCTCAATAGGTTTTCTCTCTTTAATTATGCCTAGAAAAGTCATACATTTCACCCCTTTGCTTTTATTTTATAGGCTATAAGTTATAATATGCTATACCCAATAAGTATAAAAGCAAATCCCTGAAATTTATTTTGATTGTTACCTTCTCCAGGCCTATATACTTGTCCTAATAACCTTTTTATGTATGCTCAACAGGTCTCCCCATTTTCCACAATACAATCTGCCCAACGAAATTATAATCATTATAACATTTTTTTGGACGTTTTGCCACCTCTACTTAATATCCTTCATCTTGTCTTTGATGGTTAATTTTGTTTTTTTCCAGATAAGCAGAATCTATCTCATCCTCGGTAAAACCTAATTTGTTACCTAACAATAAAAAATGATTGAATAGTCTTTGATAATTGTCCAAAGTAAGTTCATGTAGAAACGTGACAATTTCTACAAACACTTTTTGAAACTGCTCTGTCAAATTATCAGTGTTATCAATTTTAACCGAGTCGATATCTGTTAACCCGATTTCCAGACCTATGCTCAGAATAAAATGAAGACAGTCCACATATTCTTCTAAAATAGTCTCCCTTGGTGAAGACTCCTTATTGCTCCAGAATTTAAAGCAACGGGTTTCATTTGCCAATTCCCCGAGCTCAACCTGCAGCGCCAATATTTTAGATGGAATGAGATCCACACCCTTGAGGCCATGTTCCATGCATATGCGGTTGTCCAACTTTTTTTGTATTTCATATAGTTCAGATATGTTCATTAAAACCCTCACCTCATGTGTTCCCAAATACGGGAAATCGTTCTATACCCCATGGCTACATTATATTGCATTGCATTTGTCCTTTCAAGCGTGGCAAAACAAAGTGCGACAAAATAAACAGGACTTTTGGGAAAATTTATGCTATAATAAAAGAAAAATATTTATCGCTGGGGGCGCCATGTGCTGAGAGGACCATTCCAACCCTTAGAACCTGTAGGTTAAAACCTGCGTAGGAAAGCGAATTCTGTAAACACAATGTGAAAGGGCTTTCTTTTCACATTTTTTATTTTTCCGGTGATAAATAGAAGAAAGGATGTTATATTATGCTTAAGAAATTATTAGAATTGAAACCTGCAACAGTTATTACCTTAGCTTCCTTATTGTTAATTTCCGTTGCTCTGGCTTTTCGGGAGAAGAAAAAGGAAGGTAAATCCGAATATGTAAAAATGATAGTGTACGGAAGCCTGTGCATCGCCCTTTCCTTTGTCCTTTCCTATATACGATTATATCGTTTTCCGCAGGGAGGGAGCATAACGCCTGCAAGTATGTTGCCCATGTATATATTTGCCATTATGTTCGGTCCTACAGCAGGTATATTGGCCGGATTTGCTTTCGGAATGATCAGGTTAATTCAGGATCCCTTTATTATTCATTGGGCACAATTTTTCTTGGATTATCCCTTGTCTTTCGGTGCGTTGGGTTTGGCAGGTTTATACCGTAAAAACATAGCAATATCCTGCCTTATCGGGGGCTTTAGCAGGTTTTTTATGAACTTTCTATCAGGAATTGTTTTCTTCGGTTCCTATGCACCCGAAGGAATGAATGTAGTAATTTATTCACTTGCGGTAAACGGATCTGTTATCGGCGCAGATACACTAATCTGTGTTATCATCAGCCTCATTCCGCAAATACAAAATGCTGTAAAACAAGTAGAGAAAATGGCTGCATAAAACAGGAATGATGTTTTCGGTAGGGGCAGACGACTCCATCTGTCTAGGATGGATAGGGTCGTCCGGCCCTACGATTTTCATAGCAATGACACCTTCTCATGGTCCTTATAGAAAACCATGGAGACAGAGCCTATGGTCAATCTTTTTTGACCATAGGTCCTGACCCCATGGTTTTCCATGAAAGCGAAGCTCCACATTTTTGTCATCCTGAGACGAGCAGGATAAGTTTGACCCGCGAAGGATCTATAAAATATAATGATTACAGAAACAAAATAACGGTTATATATATGGATGATGTCATATAACCAAAGAAATCAAGAAAATAAAACAACGATATATGGGAAAGGATGAAAGCAATGAAATCATTCGGTCAATTTTTACAGGGTGGGGATTGGAAAAGCGAAAAACATGTTCCCGTAATACATGCGCCCGAAACTGTAACAGCGGGGGAACCCTTTGAATTAAAAATATCTGTAGGGGATGCCATAGGACACCCGAATACACTCGAGCACCACATAGTATGGTTTAAGGTATTTTATCATTCGGAAGACGCAAAATTCCCTGTAGAACTTGCAAACTTTACATTTCCCGCCCATGGCGAAGGAGATAATTTCACAGACCCAGTCAGTTGCGCACAGGTAAGACTGCAAAAGTCCGGCACAATTTATGCCCAGAGTTATTGTAATATCCATGGGGTATGGGAGAGTAGCAAAGAAATTGAAGTGAGATAGACGTGTAAGTCCAATAATATTCAGTTGGTTGGTCAGGCCTAGATGACACAAGAGGACAGTCCCTTTGTGTTGCGGTTATTAAAGGAAGGTACGGGACAAGGGGACGGGAGTTTTTTCCCATCTCACCATCCTCTGCCTATAGATAAAATGGAATTTGATGGGACAAGAACTCGCCGTCCCCTAGTCCCTAAGCATGTTCAGAAAATGTGCATTGATAGAGGGTGGACAGGGTCGTCCACCCCTACAAAAACATTCCTTGATGGTTTCGTAGGGGCAGACGACCCTTTTGTCACCTTTGTCACCCTGACCAACTGACCCCTAACCAACCGATCACAATATCGGTGAAAAAACCCTGGCTGTGGACTCCTTGATTTTTTGTATTATCGGCCTGTTTATATATTCATCCAAGGTCACTTCCCTGCTAACCTGTAGGTCCTCTAAAAAATTCTGTACCACACTATGATTTGTTTCCTTATCATAAATAAAGGCGTTCACCTCAAAATTCAATTTAAAACTGCGTATATCCAGATTAGCGGTACCTATGGAGACAAAATTATTATCCACAATAAACACCTTACCGTGAATAAATCCTTTTGCATACTGATATATCCTTACCCCTGATTCCAGAAGTTCCTTAAAATGTGACTTTGATGCCCAAAACACGGTTTTATGATCAGGTTTTATAGGCAATAAAAGCCTTACATCCACACCCCTCAATGCGGCTGTTTTCAATGCAAGTAAAATCCCATCATCGGGAACAAGATAGGGTGTTGTAATATATATCCTTTCCCTTGCACTGCTGAATGCAGAAAAATATGCCTGGTGGATTGAAGCCCAGTGGGAATCAGGCCCGCTGGATGCAATTTGTATAATTTTTTCCCCGCAGTAACCTTGCGGCGGAAAATATTTAAAACCATCTATGGTTTCGTTGGAAACGAAATTCCAATCCGCTAAAAATATCCCCTGAAGTACATATGCGGCTTCCCCCTGAATCTTCAAATGAGTATCCCTCCAAAATCCCATTTTTTTATCTTTCCCCAGATATTCATCGCCTATATTTATTCCCCCTGTGAAGCCTATTTTACCGTCTACAACCAATATTTTCCTATGATTACGATAATTCAGCCTAGCTCCAAAAAAAGGCAACGCTACAGGCAGAAAGCATCCAATCTGTACACCCGCATTTTTTAACGGTTTGATAAAACTGTTCCTGAGCCTGATACTGCCGACCGCATCATATATAAGTCTTACTTCCAGCCCTTCCTCCGCTTTTTTTATCAGTGCCTGTTGGAACTCCCTTCCTATATTACTGTCCTTTATGATAAAGTATTCTGCATGAATATGTTCCTTTGCATTTTTGATAGCATCTAATATTTCCGCAAATGTTGCCTCTCCATTTTGTAATATTTTAACCTTGTTATTTACTGTGACGGGAGACCCTGTATTATTTAATAACAGTGGAATTATTTTACCCCTAATATCACTGAATCCCCTTTTAAATATTCCTTCATAATTTATAAAAGGAAATTGTTCCTTCAGTAATTTATTAAGGATGACATAGTCCTCGCTTCTTTTTTTAATAAATGTCTTTTTCTTCCGATGATTTCTTCCTATATACAAATATAAAAATATTCCGACTATCGGTAAAATAAACAAAACCATGAACCATGCTACTGTGCTGGAAGGATCACGGTTGTCTAATAATATGTCTATACCGATTATTATGCTTATAATCGTGTAGGTCACCGTAACTACTTGAAATGGATTCATTTTATCATCTCCGATTGGAAATATAAATCATGAGTTATTATACCCATTGTATATTGCGTATAACAATTTATATATATATTTGAAAATATATGTGCCGCCTAGGGACACAAGGGGACAGTCCCTTTGTGTTGTTGGAAAGACACAACACAAGAGGAACCGGCCCCATTGTGTCCAACCGGATCTCAGTCAACCTTAAAACAATTGTTAAACCATCGTTAAACCATTGTTAAACTATTGTTAACGACGCATTTTCAGACAAATACGACAGAAACCCATTTTCTATTATATTCATTAAAAAAGGGCTATTTTCATAGCCCTTTTTTGTTTCCTTTTATTGTTCCGCTAAGCGTTTATATGTCTTGTATCTCTCTTTTGCATCATTTTCTGCCTTATCAAATAACATATCCGCCACTTCAGGAAATGTCTTGACAAGTGAGGCATAACGCACTTCGCTCAACAAGAAATCCTTAAATGATGCTGTAGGTTCCTTTGAATCCAGAACAAACGGATTTTTACCTTCTTCTTTTAGAAGAGGATTATATCTGTACAGATGCCAATATCCGGCTTCGATAGCCTTTTTACCTTGTTCTTGTGTCTTGCCCATTCCCGCCCTGATACCGTGTGCGATACATGGTGAATAAGCTATAATAAGTGAAGGCCCGTTATATGCCTCCGCTTCTTTCAGAGCCTTAATCAGCTGATTTTGATCGGCACCCATAGATACCTGTGTTACATAAACATAACCATAGCTCATTGCTATCATGCCCAGATCCTTCTTTTTAGTCCTTTTTCCCGCAGATGCAAATTTAGCAACAGCAGCCGTCGGTGATGCTTTGGATGCCTGCCCTCCCGTATTTGAATAAACTTCCGTGTCTAATACAAGAATGTTTACATCATCCCCGGAGGCAATCACATGGTCCAGCCCGCCAAATCCAATATCATAGGCCCAACCATCTCCACCGATTACCCATTGCGATTTTTTAATTAAAAAGTCTTTTTTATCAATTATTTCATCTATAATGGCATTACTTTTTGCTGCACCGAGCAAAGGTAACATCCTTTCGGTAGCCTCTGTAGACGCTTCTGCATTATCTTTACCTTCCAACCAGGCCTTAAAAGCATCCTTTAACCCTTCCCCAATATCAAGCTCAAGCGCTTCCGTCATCAGATCTTTCAATTTGTTTCTTATCTGCTTGATACCTAGGAACATACCATATCCGTATTCCGCATTGTCCTCAAACAATGAATTAGCCCAAGCCGGTCCTTTACCTTCAGCATTTGCACAGAACGGAATAGCAGGAGCACTTCCACCGAATATTGAAGAACAACCTGTAGCGTTAGCTATGAGCATCCTATCCCCAAACAGCTGGGTAATTAATTTAATATAGGGTGCTTCTCCACAGCCTGCGCAAGCACCGGAAAATTCAAACAGCGGTTGAGAGAATTGGCTTCCCTTTACCGTAAATTTATTTGTCAGGTCGGATTTATCAGAAACCGTTACAGCATACTCCCAATTTTCTTTTTGTGCTTCTATCTGCGGCGCAGCCGGCATCATCGTAATAGCTTTTTGTTTAGCCGGACATATTTCGACACAACTTCCACAACCTGTACAATCCAATGCACTTACTTGAATTCTGTATTGCAGTCCTTCAAAGTCTTTGCCTATCGCTTTTATTGTTCCAAAACCTTCAGGAGCGTTTTTAACTTCTTCCCCATCCAGCAAAAACGGCCTTATAGCTGCATGCGGACATACATATGAACATTGATTACATTGTATACAATTGTCACTGTTCCATTCCGGAACATTGATAGCCACGCCGCGTTTTTCAAATTTTGAGGCCCCAAGCGGAAACGAACCATCGGGTGCATCTATAAAAGCACTCACCGGCAATCTATCTCCTTTTTGTGCGTTCATAGGTCTCAATATATTTTTAATGAAATCAGGTTCATCCTTGACTGTAGTTGCGGCAGCTTCATCTTCCGCGTCGCTCCAACTTGCAGGTACATCTATTTTAACCAGTGATTCTAAGCCTTGGTCTACGGCCTGATAGTTCATCTGCACTATTTTTTCTCCCTTTAGCCCATAAGAATCTACAATTGCTTGTTTTAAATATTTGATAGCCTCATCCAGTGGGAGAACCTTCGCCAATTTAAAGAATGCGGATTGCATAACCATGTTGATTCTTCCGCCTAAACCGATTTCAGATGCTATTTTGGTTGCGTTAAGTGTATAAAAATCAATATCATTATCAGCAAGATATTTTTTAAGCGATGCAGGTAATTTTTCTTCCAACTCTTCAGGTGACCAAGTACAATTTAATAAGAATGTTCCACCTTTCTTGAGTCCCTCCGTTAAATCATACATATATACATAT
>DASRMN010000174.1:0-2076 GCA_035647935.1 Clostridia bacterium
ATATAATGGTTGTCCCCCATAATACAACTCGATATCAATATCTTCATATTTATTGATTAACTCTTCCAGTATTTCATTGGCTTCTTTTTCGGTTATATCGGAACCATAAAAAACAGTTATGATTTCACTTTCATCTGTCACTATTTTTTCTGCAAGATCTATGCATACTTGTTTAACGTCTTTTCCCACAGATTTTATTTCATCATCACAAATCCCCAAAATATCACCCTCATGAATCTTCAGGTCATTGTAATCCGTATCTCTGATCGCATAGGTAACTTGACCTGTTTTGACTGTCTTAATGGATTCTGTCATCGTCTTTTCATTAGCCTCTGGGGTAGCTTCAAAATCAAAGGATAACAAGGCTGCTAACCCCTGCGGAATAGATTTTGAAGGAATTACAATGATATCTTTATCTGAAATATCCTTAGCTTGATCAGCTGACATAAAAACGTTCCCATTGTTGGGCAAAATAATTATTGTTTCGGCATTAACATTTTTAATAGCATTCACAAAATCTTCCGTACTTGGATTCATGGTCTGACCGCCTTCAATTACATGAACAAAAGCAAAATCCTTAAAAATCCTAATTAGGCCCTCCCCCATTGTAACCACAATAAAACCGTACTTATCTATTTCCCCTTCATTTTTCATGTCGTTCTCTTTTTCGTTTTGTCCAAATACTTCATGTCTGTGCTGTAACCTCATATTATCTATTTTTATATCACTCAGTTGCCCCGTTTCCAATGCGTGCTCTATTATCCTTCCTGGGTGATTGGTATGTATATGTACCTTTACGGCACTTTCATTTCCGACAACAAGCATCGAATCCCCATATTCCTCTATGGTTTTTTTGAATTTATCAGTGTCCATCTTATCGACATGAATTATAAATTCTGTGCAATACCCGAATTTTATTTCACCGTCAATTTTTTCTATATGATGTATATGACTGTCGTCCTCGACGCTGTCATCTTCTAATATGTGCACATCTTTGGTGATACTGGCCAACGCACCCAGATATATGTATACCAGCCCCTTGCCCCCGGAATCAACAACCCCCGCATCCTTTAAGACCCCAAGCATTTCCGGTGTCCTATCAAGGGACTTTTCCGCCTCCGCAATGACCTTTTCCATAAAGGTTTTCATGCTCTTTTCGGTTTTCGCAATTGTCAATGCAGCTTCTGCACTCTCCCTAGCAACTGTCAGGATAGTACCCTCTACCGGTTTCATAACCGCCTTATATGCAACATCGGAAGCAGCCATGAAAGCTTCCGCTAAACTCTTTGTATTAACCCTATTTTTACCCTTGACTTCCTTTGCAAACCCCCTGAAAAACTGAGACAAAATCACCCCGGAGTTGCCTCTGGCACCCATTAGAGACCCATTAGCAGCGGCATCAGAAATACTCTCTAATGTATCCATATTTACAGCCCTTATCTCCCTGACCGCAGACTGCATGGTCAGCGACATATTTGTTCCGGTATCCCCGTCGGGAACAGGAAATACATTTAAGGAGTTAACTATATCCTTGTTTTTTTCTAGGGATTGTGCACCCGATAATATCATTTTTTTCAATAATGGCCCATCAATATATTCTATTTCTAACACTCACTGGTACCTCCTTAGATTACTTCTGAACCCTGACACCCTGAACATTAATATTAACTTTCTTTACATTCATTCCTGTCAAATGTTCTATGTTATATTTTACCTTTTCTATAATATTATTTGCGACTACAGATATGCGGGTACCGAATTCTACAATTACAAATATATCGATTGTTATTTCATTTTCCTCGATATGTACCTTTACGCCCCTTCCTGATTGTTCCCTTTTGAGAAGCTCCACAAGTCCCCCTGCCGCAGACCTAGCTGCCATACCTACCACCCCATAACATTCCATAGTTGAAACACCTGCAATGGATGTCAGGACATAATCATCTATTATAATAGTGCCCAAATTATTAATCAGTTTACCCGGCATCAAAAAACCTCCCTAATTTATTTCTTCTTTGTTATATTTATTCCCTATTTTATTATAATATAGTTTCCGGTAGCAGTCATATGTAATAT
>DASRMN010000175.1:0-5764 GCA_035647935.1 Clostridia bacterium
AATAAACTCTTTGAAAAATACTAATTCTTCTAATAAAATACCACTATTTATCTCGGTGGATGAGGAAGGCGGTTCGGTCAGCAGAAATCCCCAGGAAATCAAAAAACTTCCCACTGCGGGAAGTATAGGTAAAACAAAAGATGTCGGTCTGGCACTCAAAGTCGGCAAATTATTGGGCAAAACTGTAAAGGCTTTTGGTTATAACATGAACTTTGCACCCGTACTCGATATAGACAGCAATCCTCTAAATCCTGTAATAGGGGACAGGGCCTTTGGGCAAACTGCAGAAATAGTTTCTGCTATGGGAATTGAAACACTCAAAGGAATAAGAGAAGAAAGGGTAATCCCTGTGATTAAACATTTTCCCGGACACGGGGACACTGCCGTTGATTCACATGTGGGATTACCTGTGGTAAATCATGATTTAGAAAGAATAATGAACTTTGAGATTGTACCGTTTAAACATTCTATAGACAACGGAGCGGATGCAGTTATGGTAGCCCATATCCTTCTTTTGCAGATAGACCGGAAATATCCGGCTTCCATGTCTGAAGTTATTATCACTGACATACTGAGGGATAAACTGAATTTTCAAGGTGTAGTTATTACCGATGATATGACAATGGGTGCAATAGAAAAAAATTATAACATAGGTGATGCAGCTATACAATCCGTTAAAGCCGGAGCGGATATATTATTAATCGGACATAAATACGAAAAAGCATTGATTGTGTTGGATACAATAAAGGGTGAGATTAACAAGGGCAATATTTCAATGGACAGAATAGATGAAAGCGTCTACAGAATATTAAAATTAAAGGAGAAATATAATTTGAAAGATTCGATCATTGAGGATTTAAATATCGAAAAAATTAATGGTGAAATAGATAGTTTGTTTGGAAAGTGAAGCGCCCGGGAAAGAGCCGTCCCCAGTGCTTCATTTTTGCTCTATAAAGCGCAGGGGTCATTGACTGTCGGCGCTCAAATAGTTTCTAGCAATGATAACAAATCTAAAAGTCTGTCAATTTCATAATCGGGAACAACATCAGAAAAATTTTCAGTATCCTCGGGATTAAACCAAACAGTTGTTATACCTGCATTGTTACCGCCTTTTATATCAGATGTAAGGCTGTCCCCAACTATCATCGTTTCGCTATTCTTAAATTCCGGTATTTTTTTGAAGCAGTGATCAAAAAATTCTATACTCGGTTTGTTAAATCCAACCATTTGCGAGATAAAAATATCTTCAACATATTTGGCTATACATGCACTCTTTATACGCGGCTGTTGTACGGCTGTAAGGCCGTTAGAAACAATATATAAACGATAACTATTTGATAATGTTTTTAAAAGCTTTTCTGCTCCACTGACAAAGTAATGGCCGATACCGAGTAAATTTTCATAATATTCAGTGGCAGAACCGGCACAATGATTAACACCGATTTCCTCAAAAAGTAACTTGTAGCGATTGACCCTAACCTCTTCCCTTGTCAGCTTACCCAGCTCCAATAGTTTCCACTGTGACGAATTGATCTCACTGTATCTATCAAGTATTTCCTCTTTGGGTTCAATACCCAGATGCAACAATGTTTTAGTTAAAGCAATCCTTTCTGCAAGGTGAAAATCAAGTAATGTATTATCCAAATCAAACAAAATATTTTTTATCATAGGTACCTCCATGTTTGTATCAAAATAAACTAGGTATAACCCATCCTTTGTACGATATTATACCTATTTAATTCTATTATATGATTCTATTAACGTCAATCCCGATATGCTATGCCAAATGATATAGATAATATGAATCTTATAATGAAACGAATACAGTATTTTGATATAATGTTACCAATAGGATTGAAAAAGGACGAAAGGATGTTATTATGGAGAGGGAAGGTATCCCTATAAAAGAGGTAAAAAAGGGCACACTCAGTAATATCCATTAGGGGGTGAAGGAATTGACCTATGATGGTAAAAAGAAATTTATGATTGATATTCTGTATGTTATAGCTGTTGTGGGCGTTTTATATTTTATTTTTAAATATCTGTTGTCTTGGTTCATGCCTTTTATTATAGGACTTATTATCGCCTATATATTGAAACCCATTGGAGATACAATAGGCAGATTTACTAAGTTTAAAAACAGGGACATATCCATTTTTGTGATCTCTCTTTTTTATGTGTCCATAATAATTGTTGTTGGACTGGTTGTCGCAAACATTTGGAACCTAATATATGAATTTATAGGTGTTTTACCTAATTTGTATAGCCAAAATATAGAACCCACGATTTTATCCCTGAATGATTGGGTGGTATCATTTATAGGCACCTCTTCTCCGGAAGTTGCAAACCTAGTATCAAATGTTTTTGATAATGTATTAGATATACTGGCTTCGGCGGTGAGCAGTATATCAAAAACTGTCCTGTTCGGTGTAACCAGGGTTGCGCAAAAGATACCTACTTATTTTATAACACTCTTATTTTCTATCATATGTTCGGTTCTGATCGCTATCGATTATAATAGGGTTGTTGCTTTTCTTATAAGACAAGTTCCTGAAAAACCGTACAAGCTGTTGATTGATATAAAGAAAATTTTGGTGGGTACCATTTTTAAAATGATAAAGGCCTATTTTATATTGTCATTTATTGCTTTTATAGAAATGTCCATCGGTTTTGCAATACTGGGCATTAATCATGTTATACCTATAGCCACATTTATTGCACTTCTGGATTTTTTGCCCTTCATAGGTGTCGGTGGGGTATTGATACCTTGGGGGGTTTATGACATTGTATTGGGACAGAGGTTTGTGGGGATAGGATTATTAATAATATATGTCATAATATATATAGTGAGAAGTGTGTTGGAACCGAGGGTCCTAGGAAAGCAAATAGGACTGAGTTCCTTGGTCACAATTGTTGCTATGTTTGTAGGATTTAAGATATTCGGATTTGCGGGATTTATAATTGCACCTATGATAGCTATTGTAATAAAGCAGTTAAACGACAGTAAAAAGATAAACATTTATCACTGATTAATATAAGGAGTAAATATTTTCAACGGTGTTCTGTTTTGGTGCTCATATCGTGTCGTCAAAATAATAAATTATTCAATGATAACAAAAGAGGAGATTAAAATGGAAGATGATGTATATAAAACTTTAAAAATGTTAAACATTTCCTATGATAGATTTACGCATTCTGCTATGAATACAATTGAAGAATTAAATAAATACAATGTGGAAAATGACGATATTGTACATTGCAAAAATTTATTTTTGCGAAATTCCAAAGGGGACAAGCATTACCTAGTGCTGACAGAGCCGGACAAAAGGGCTAATACCAGAGGTTTAGCCAGACAGATTGAAAGTACAAGATTAAGCTTTGCTTCACCCGAAAGATTAGAAAAATATCTGGGGCTTGACCCGGGTTCAGTTTCGCCCTTCGGATTGATTAACGATAAAAACAGGGATGTAGAGGTGCTGATAGACAGGGATTTGGATACAAGACAAAAAATTACTTTTCATCCCAATATAAATACTGCAAGCGTGACGATAAGTTATGAAGATTTTCAGAAATACATCAGGTGGTGTGGCAATAAAATTACGTATGTGGACGTGGGATAATGAAAAATTCTGAAATAAAAATCAAAATGCCGATTAATGTAAAAAAAATATTGTCTATATTATATTTCGAGGGTTGTGCCGGATATATTGTCGGCGGATGCGTTAGGGATAGTATATTGGGCTTAATTCCAAAGGATTGGGACATATGTACAAATTGTATTCCCAAAGAAATGCTTCATATATTCAGTTCATTCAAGGTAATACTTACAGGATTTAAGCATGGGACCGTAACAGTGGTTATCGGCGGTGAAAGTTATGAAATAACAACATATAGAATTGACGGGGACTATATAGACGGAAGACGCCCGGAAGAGGTTATATTTACGAATAAATTAAAGGAAGATTTAAGAAGAAGAGACTTTACAATCAATGCCATGGCGTATAATGACAGGGTTGGGCTGGTAGATTATTATGGAGGGATTCATGATATTCTGGATAAGAAAATAAGATGTGTGGGCGATCCCGTGGAAAGATTTAAAGAGGACTATTTGCGCATGTTGAGGGGTGTAAGGTTTGCCACACAATTAGAATATAATCTGGATTCGGGTACTTTAGATGCAATAAAAGAACTATGTGGGAATATTATAAATATCAGTGTGGAAAGAATTAGGGAGGAACTGAACGAAATATTGTTATCGCATACACCCTCTGTGGGATTCAGGTTACTGGACGTCACCGGCCTTTTAAAATATATAATGCCGGAGTTGGAAACCTGTATCGGATTTGAACAACATAACCCCTATCACCATGAAGATGTTTTTAACCATACTTTAAGTGTGGTGGATAATACCGAGAGTGATTTAATACTCAGACTGGCAGCGTTATTCCACGATATAGGAAAACCCGAAACCTTTGTTTTGGATGCAAGGGGTGTAGGGCGTTTTTTTAACCATAGTGTAGTAGGTGCGGAAATTGCAGAAGATATAATGAAAAGACTGAAATACGATAGTAAATCTATAGAACAAGTAGCAATCCTAGTTAAAGAACATATGTCAAGATACGAAAATTTGTCCGACAAGGCTATGAAAAGATTTATCAACAGGGTAGGTCAGGATAATATAAGCAGATTATTTAAATTACAGGTTGCAGACATAGAGGCTATAGCCGAAGAAGATGAAATAGATGTAAGAGGCATAATAAAATTAAAGGGTGAAGTCGAAAGGATAATAAATGAAAAACAGCCCCTGACCATAAAGGATTTAAAAATCAACGGCTATGATTTAATGGAATTAGGGGTGCCCGAAGGAAAACAAATAGGAATAATTTTGAAGGAGTTATTGGAGATAGTGCTAGAAGATCCGGAAGCAAACAAAAAGGATACTTTGATAAAAATTGCGAAAGATAAGCAGGAACCACAAAAATACAACTTAAATACCTATTAAAATGCACATAAAAAGAATCCTTGTGCAGGGTCTTAAATTCATAATCCCTTTTTAATAATTCTTCAATTATAATAGGCAAAGCTTCTACCGTGGTTGTTTTCGGAAGGCTGTCATGAAGCAAAACTATGGCGGGATTGTTATTTTCAACCCCCTTCAATACAGATGATACAATCACATCTCTGTTTTGTTTTGTTACCCTAGCATCCCTTGAATCTACATTCCAATCAAAATACTGATATCCATCGTAAAGCATTTTGGCAATCATGCGTACCATAAGTTTATCTTCGCAATATCTGCGAGGCATTACTGTGTTGGAACCGCCCGGAAAACGCATAATGTCCATTTTTGCTCCGGTAATGTCATATACATAATGTTCAAGTTTTTTGAAATCGGCTAAAAAGTTTTCATCGCCGGAATATATGGTTTCATATTCGTGAGAATATGTATGATTTCCCATGGCATGACCTTCTTTTATAATCCTGTTATACATGCTTCTGGATTTATCGTCGGTTCTGCCGACTACAAAGAATGTGGCTTTGATATTGTATTCCTTTAATATATCAAGTATCTTGTCTGTGTTGATACTGGGTCCGTCATCAAATGTTAAATATACGATTTTTTTATTCGACTGCATCATCATTGGTCTGTCGGGTTGAAAAAAAGACTATTCAGTTTTTCCGTCTTTTGCATAAGCTCTCCATTTTGTTTTTTCAAATTTTCGGCTGTTGATTTTACGTAGCAAATATCTTCGCTATATTTTAT
>DASRMN010000176.1:0-7146 GCA_035647935.1 Clostridia bacterium
TTGCTACAGATTTTAATTGGAAGGAAAGACTGTTTTGTGTTATTGCATATATACCAAAGGCGACAGTTCAAGCGGCTATAGGCGCAGTGCCCCTGTCGTCGGGGGTGGAGTCGGGAGAGGTTATTTTAGCTGTTGCAGTATTATCTATATTGATTACGGCACCGCTGGGAGCGATTGGAATACACTATTCTTCAAAAAAGTTGTTGGAATAATAACTACATATTTGATAATTCAGTGCCCGGTATCTTATTCAATAACTTGACAACCCGATACCCGACACCGTCTCATTCCCTGTTTTTTACAAAAACTTGGTTACAAAAATTTAATTTGCTTACAGCATATGTTTAATGTACAATATGATTTGAAAGTATCGGGTGGATAATCCCGTGAGAAAGAGGAAACAGGAGGAAGATGGATGCTGGGAAAAGCGATACCTATAATTATCAGTGTGTTTATTATTATGGGAATCCCTATATATGCGGAGACTCGGTTGTTCTTAACAGATGAAGAGAAAAACTACATAGCTGAAGCAGATGTACTGAAGGCAATATCTATCAACGGGGTGGCTCCTATCCAATATACAGATACAAGAGGGGAAATTCAAGGCATTTCTAAACGTGTGCTCGAGGAGATATCAGATATGACAGGTCTTGTTTTTCAGTGTAAACTATACGATTCTAACGGTGAAGCCTACGCGGATATTGATCACGATATATTCTTTGGGATTCCATATCATTATGCGTCCAATGGGATGGTTTTATCAAAACCGTTTTTAAAGACTGAAACAATATTATATATAAATTCTTCATTGGATTCCAATCAATTAGATGATAAAACATATGCCGCCGTAAGGGGTAGGGTGCTTCCCGAAGGGATAAATGAGGAAAATATGGCTTATTTTGATACAAGAGAAGAAAGTCTGGATGCTGTAGAAAGGGGAAAGGCCGACTATGGATATGGAAATACATATTCCGTAATATTTTATATATTACAGAATAATTATAAGAATATTATTGCAATTCCCAAAAAGAAAGAATCGAGAGAATATTGCATGGGTGTCTCGAATGACAGCAAGGTGCTGCTCTCCATAATCAACAAGTCAATTGATGCGATTGATGAGGGCAAAATGCAGGCCTTAATCTTGGATGAAACACTATGTATTGACAGAAAAATAACTCTTTCAATGATAATTGACATCTATGGCAAGGAAATATTTGGTGTTATTTTCTTAACGATGGGTATATTGTTGTGTAGTGTTGTTTGCAATGTTCGCTCAAATAAAAGACTTAGGGCACAAAACGAAAGAAACGAAATGTTGTCTCAGGCTTCTAATGAATATTTATATGAATATTTTGTTAAATCCGGTCGTTTAGAACTATCAAAAAAATGTATCCGGCTATTTGGAACCCAGAAGCAGCTAAGGAAAGCGGGTAATATTTTAAAAGATATATTGTTAAGCAATAATTTGGATGGAAATGTGCCGGTGATAAAACTCCCTCTTGCTAATGGCGAGATAGGTACATTTAAATCAATCGGGCTGAACATACGCGATGAAAAGGGAGAACCGGATTTTATTGTTGGAAAAATGATTGATATTCGTGAGGAGATAAAGGAAAAAGAAGAACTCATTATAAAATCAAAGTTAGATGGATTGACAGGATTATATAATGCCATAACTACGAAAGAACTCATAAATGAAAGCATAAGAAATAGAGATAAAAACAGGACAGATGCTTTGATAGTAATAGATTGTGATAACCTTAAACAGATTAACGATACATACGGGCATTTAGCAGGCGATCGGGTATTAAAAAACATAAGCACAGGTATGACACTTACCTTTAGACAAGACGATATTATCGGGCGTATCGGTGGGGACGAATTTTGTATATATATGAAAAGTGTTCCTTCAATTAATCTTGTAAAACTAAGGTGTCATCAGCTGAATCTGATTATTCGGGAAATGAATGAGGACTTTTATGTCTCGGTCAGCAGCGGCATTGCACTTTTGGAAAGAGAAAACACTTATGAAGAATTGTTTGAGAACGCGGATAAGGTTTTATATAAAGCCAAGAAAAAAAACGGAGTACGATCCGTTAGCAATCTTAATTTCTAATTCGGATTATGTGACAGGAGTTAGTAGCGATTTCATGTTTCTTCCCCTAAAATCTGGGTATAGTAACAATGACATTGGCCGAAGTAACCGATCTTGGTGATATATAACCCTCTCAGGATATAACTCCTGAGGGGGTTGGCATTTTACAATATAAAATATCAATTAAGATAAGAAAGGATGTGAAAATATGGACTTAAACAAATTTACACAAAAAAGCCTGGAAGCCATACAAGAATCACAGAACATAGCTATAAAAAACGGAAACCCGCAATTAGAGGAAATCCACATCCATTATGGCTTGGTAAACCAACAAGACGGGTTGATACCCAGAATAATATCATATATGGGGGAGAACGCTCTTCTTGTTAAAAATGATATAGAAAGAGAAATAGATAAATTACCTAAACAAACAGGTGGCGGAGGCTCCCTTTATCCAAGCCGCGAGTATACAAAAATATTAGTTTCCGCCGAGGAAGAAGCGGGAAGATTTGGGGATAAATATATTGGAGTTGAACATATCTATATAGCATTACTCAAGGAAAAGGGAACAATTTCAGAAAAAATATTCAAAAAATATAACATAAATCAGCAAAAATTTTTAGAAACCCTGATGAAGGTCAGGGGTAGTCAAAATATTATGTCTGATAACCCTGAAGGTACCTACGAAGCCCTTGATAGATTTGGAAGAGATTTGGTGGAAGAGGCCAGGAAAGGGAAAGTAGATCCGGTCATAGGACGGGACAGTGAAATCAGAAATGTAATAAGAATATTGTCTCGTAGAACCAAGAACAATCCTGTATTGATAGGGGATCCCGGTGTAGGTAAAACAGCCATAGCCGAGGGATTGGCTCAGAGGATTGTTAACGGGGATGTTCCCGAGGGTCTGAAAGACAAAACCATATTTGCCTTGGATATGGGCTCCCTTGTAGCGGGTGCGAAATACAGGGGGGAATTTGAAGAAAGGCTAAAGGCGGTATTATCGGAGATTGAAAAATCTGAAGGTAGAATAATAATGTTTATAGATGAACTCCATAATATAGTAGGTGCCGGGAGGGCGGAAGGCTCCATGGACGCCTCAAACCTCCTAAAACCCATGCTTGCAAAGGGAGAAATCCGTACCATAGGTGCAACTACCCTAGATGAGTATAGAAAGTATATTGAGAAAGATGCGGCGTTGGAGAGAAGATTTCAAAAAGTTTTGGTTACCGAGCCCAGTGTCGAGGACACCATATCTATTTTGAGAGGGCTGAAGGAGAGATACGAGATACACCACGGGATCAGAATTTCGGACGGTGCGGTGATAGCCGCGGCAACCCTTTCCGACAGATATATAAGTGACAGATTTCTGCCCGATAAGGCGATAGATCTGATGGATGAGGCTTCTGCTATGATAAGAACGGAAATAGACAGTATGCCTGTTGAAATAGATGAAATCAGAAGAAAAATTTTACAGCTGGAAATAGAAAGAGCAGCATTAAAAAAGGAAACAGACCAGGCTTCAAAATTAAGATTGGAAAAATTAGAAAAGGAACTGGCTGATTCAAAGGAGAAATTTGATATACTCAAGGTTAAATGGGAAGATGAGAAGAAAAACATTACAAAAATAAAGGATATAAAAGAGGAAATTGACAAGGTCAAGAGACAAATTGAGGAAGCGGAAAGAAATTATGATTTAGAAAAACTGTCCGAACTCAAATACGGTACCATAGTCGGTTTAGAAAGAAATCTTGAAGAAGCATATGCTAAAGAAAATGATGACAAAATGCTTAAGGAGGAAGTCACAAAAGAGGAAATAGCTGAAGTTGTAGCAAAATGGACAGGAATACCGGTTACAAAACTTGTATCAACCGAGAGGGAAAAACTTTTAAATTTGGATGAAATACTCCATAAGAGGGTTATAGGACAGGACGAGGCTGTGGATGCGGTGGTAGATGCGGTTATAAGAGCACGTGCCGGCATGAAGCAACCCGACAGGCCTGTGGGAAGTTTTATATTCCTAGGTCCTACGGGAGTGGGGAAAACGGAACTTTCGAAGGCGTTAACATCCACCCTGTTTGATGATGAAAGAAACCTAGTGCGGATAGATATGAGTGAATATATGGAAAGGCATGCAGTTTCAAGGTTAATCGGTGCTCCACCGGGATATGTGGGCTATGACGAAGGGGGACAATTAACCGAAGCTGTAAGAAGAAAACCTTATTCGGTTATTTTGTTTGATGAAATCGAAAAAGCTCATTCCGATGTGTTCAATATACTCCTGCAAATTTTGGATGACGGCAGACTTACAGATAATCAGGGAAGAACGGTAGATTTTAAAAACACCGTAATCATTATGACGTCAAATATAGGCTCTTCGTATCTGTTGGAAGGAATAAGACCGGACGGAACCATAGATGTCGGTGCAAGGGAGATGGTAGAATCCGAGATGAGGAGGACATTTAAACCTGAATTTTTAAACAGAATTGATGAAATAGTGATGTTCAAGCCACTGCAAAAAGATGAAATATTTAAAATAATTGACCTGCAAATAGATGAAATTAAATCAAGGCTGAGGGACAGACAAATAGATATCAATTTTACCGATGAAGCAAAGGAATTGGTTCTAAACAGGGCATATTCAATCCAATACGGAGCCAGACCCGTGAAAAGGTTCCTGCAAAAAGAACTGGAAACCGGAATAGGAAGACTCATTATCAAAGGGGATGTAAAAGATAGGGATACTATTAGGGTCACGACTGAGCAAGGGAAGCTGGTGCTGGCGGTTAATAATTAAACATAATACGGGACGGTTCAGACTGTGTAAAAACTGTTATTCCGAGCTTCAGCTTCGTGTCATTCTGAGGCCGGCAGTATAAATGGTGCTTACGAAGAATCCGATGAAGTCGTCCTGAGACGGACAGTATAAACGGTGCTCACGAAGGATCTCATCCTTTAGGGATCCTTCGCGGGCCGACTGCATATTCTGTACGTCTCAGATGACAACAAATGTGGAAAGCGTTTTTTCATACAGCCTGACGGTCTTCGCTGTTTTTATGTTATCGGGAGGAGGAAGTTATGAGACGCAAAGATAGAGAAATGAGCAGAGAATTCGGTATTGAGGTTATAGACAAATCAAGATACGGTGTCCTCTCTATGGTTGCCGGGGATAATGAACCCTACGGGGTACCTCTTTCTATCGTAAGGGACGGGGACAATTTATATTTTCATTCGGCGAAGGATGGCAGAAAAGTAAAGACTTTTGTTAAAAATTCAAATGTCAGTGTGGTTTTTGTCGGGGAAATCAAAATTCCGGAAAACTGTACCAAGGAAGAGCTGGAAAAAATAGCAAAAGACGAGTCTAAAGCGACATTGCTTATCAATAAAGTCTTTACAACGGAATATGAATCTGCGGTCGTAAAAGGCAAGATAAAGTTAGTAGAAGATGAACAAGAAAAAACCAAAGCTATGAGACTTATATGTGAAAAACACACCCCGACAAAAATGGATTATTTTAATACGGCAGTTAAAGCGGGGCTGGGGAAGGTCAACATATATAAAATAGAGGTAGAGGAAATTAAGGCAAAAAGAAAAAAATATGATGCGTTCGGTGAAGAGATGAAATGGCGCAGAATGAAATAAACGTATGAATATAGAAATTTTTATTGGAAAAAATATAATCAAATATTAATTTAGGAGGAATGTTTAATGTTTGATTTGACGCCTTTTCGTCGGAAGGGAAATATGCTCCCGTTTTTCGAAGAGATAGAAAAGAATTTTATGCAAAATCTTGGGGAAAGATTCTCTGCTTTCAAAACTGATATAGTTGATAAAGGGGACAGCTTTATGTTAGAAGCGGAACTGCCGGGTCTCAGCAGAGAAAATATTAATATCAATGTTGACGATAATAGACTGACTATTTCAGCCGAACATAATGTGAGTGAGGAAGAGAGCAAGGATAACTTTATCCGCAGGGAGAGAAGACACGGTTCTTTTACAAGGAGTTTTGACGTATCGGATATTAAAACAGAAGAGATTAGAGCTGACTATAAAGACGGGATGTTGACCCTGAAATTGCCCAAAAAGGAAGGCGACAGTTCGAGTATCAGAAGGATTGACATTAATTAAAAACGAATAGCCAATTAGGAATTGACACCAAACAAATTTAAAACACCCTTAGAAGGTATATTTCTAGGGGTGTTGTTGTGTATCGAGGATTGGGCACTTGTTAAAACCTTTATCTTCTTGCTACCTTTGAGCATATTCCAACCGCTGTTTATAAAATAGATTGAAAACACCATAATAAATATGCCCAGCAATAAAATTATTCGGCGATATATAGTATCATTAACCAATTTTTTGCCCCCGGAAAAGGCTGTAGATACTATAGTATACCATGTAAGATCTGATAAAATATGCCCCGAAAAAAAGACCAGAACTCCAATTAATCCAAGGGCATAAGATTGGCGTATTGATTCCATCCCTGCCGATGACCACCAAATAATAAAATAGGGGTTAGCCATACTCATGAATGCTCCCGACAGTGCAAGGTTTTCTGTTCCCGCTTTTTTGTTCTTGTTTTGGTCTGACAGGGAGACTGTCTTTTTTATGCTCGATTTTATCATTCCATATCCCATCCATGCAAGGAAAATACCACCGAACAGGCCTATGAACCCGGCAACTGTCGGATCGGAGAAAAAATCCCTGAGTCCCAGGAACATAACTATAACCAATATAAGTTCTAAAATTCCATGCCCCAACACTGTCAAGGGGCCTGCTATCCACCCCTTTCTGAGGCTTCCGTCGATTGCAACCCCTAACATAGGCCCCGGCATCATTGCCCCCGAAAAACCTATTAAAAAGGCACTTATAAAAATCCCCCATAGAATCATACTAATCTGCCTTTCCTGATTAAATTTACATTTTTAACATTTGTTCCGTTATTTTCAGCATACCGTTAATTTGCTTATTTACTTTTTGTTCCTGATAAATCAGTCGAATTTTTCTCGGCCTATTAATTTAATACAGTATATCAGAAGTCCTGTTCAATATCT
>DASRMN010000177.1:0-7286 GCA_035647935.1 Clostridia bacterium
GGGTGGACAGGGTCGTCCACCCCTACAATTTCCATTTGGTGGACAGGGTCGTCCACCCCTGCAATTTCCATAGGGTAGACGGATGCATCCACCCCTACGGTTCCCGCAGCAATGACAAAAATTGATCCCCGGTTGTGTAAATTAAATTAGTCATAAGAAAATAGGTCAGAATTTCTCCGACCTATTCTAATATATACACCTTCACTGTTCTTCTACCAAATTTTTTTACATCCTGAGCGTTTTCAATAAAGAGATCAATCTTGTTCCCTTTGATAGCACTGCCCTTATCTTCGGCGGTAGCATACCCGTAATCCTGGGTTTTGTCGGTAGATTCTATATAAAGTTTTGTGCCCAAGGGAATTACCTTGGGGTCCACCGCTGCTACTCCCGGTCTTATTTTTGTGCCGCTCGCTGTCACGCCGTAATATTTATCTCCGGGTTTTCTTCCGGTACTCTGAAAACTCAAATCGTATGCTGTAGCTGTCATGGTTAAAACCTTGGAATACCTTGAAATATCCCCCCTAGAAGAAGTTGCCACTAGGGCCAGTGTTCCCTTTTCAATAATTTCGTTAACAGCATCTTTAACGATATTTTCTTCAATGATCTCTCTTTCGACCTCTATACCATCCTCATAAAGGACTTCAAATCTTATCTCTTTCAGTCCCTTTTCACCTTTCTGAATTTTTTTGGTCTTCCCCTTTTCTAAACTGTTATTATTTTTAAAAATCGTCTGAAAAGGCAGTTCTTGAGTTTCAACTGCAACCTCCCGGGAAACCCTGGTAATCTTCACCACCCGGCCTTTCCCAATAGGTTCCTCTAGCTTTGGATCAATTTTGTCTCCTTCTCCAAGTTTTATATTAAGTGAGTTTATCAGATCTTTTACATTGGATTCTGTGGTAGATACACTCTTTTCTATTTGTCCATCAACAAGCCTTATTTGAAAGGCCCTGTGAACGGCTATTTCCATCCCATCCTCTATTTGCTCATTCATTTTCGGAATAATTTTATCGTCGTCTCCAACCGTAATGTTTTGCTCCCGCAAAACATCCTCCACTGTGTTTGCCAGAGTTGAAACCTGGATTTCCTGTCCGTCGTGTTTAATCACAACTGTTTTCCGGGGCTTAACAAACATGGCCCCCACCAACAATAGTACCACTGCGACAGCTGCAATAAGTATTTTTTTATCAAAAAACTTATTGCGGCTCAGGTGACTTTCCATAAATCTTCCTCCTATTCATTTTGAATTGAGGATGGAACGTTTCTATATTCTATTCTATATTCTTGTTTTTGTCAAATTCTCCTGCTTTAACCCATTGGGAACAGGAACTTTCGCTCGACCTGATGGAATAAAAATCTTCCCTGTCCGTCAAAATAATTCATCTGTAATTCGACAGACTAAATATGATGAACTTGAGGTTTAATAAAATTCGGCAACATCGAGATGCGTAAACTGATTATCACCCAGATCTATAACCTCTCCGTTTTCCTGCAACCTAATAATGGGACGATGTATATTATATTTTGGGATAAAAACTATTTCACCCCTCCTATAATTACTGAGCAGTATTCTCTGACCTATATAATTAGAAGCTATTCTGCGTAAAAATAAATATAATATACCGGTATCTAGTTTATCCATATACTCCGTTTCCAATACCTTGATAGCCTCAAATGGGGTTTTTTTACCGCGATGGGGCCTATCGGAAACTAATGCATTATATACATCCGCTATAGCGACTATTTTGGCAAATAGAGGTATTCCGTCACCCTCGAGCCCCAAAGGATACCCGCTTCCATCAGACCTTTCGTGGTGTAACAATACGGCTCTCTTAACCTTCTCGCTGATAAAATCATAGTCCTTAATCATCTCGTAACCCAGTATGGAATGTTCTTTCAAATCCTCAAATTCATTTTTGGTAAGTGCGCCCTTTTTATTTAACAGCCCCTCATCTATTTGAGTTTTACCTATATCTATCAACATGCCGCTCAAAGCCAATTCTTTTAAGTCTTTCCCGTCCAGTTCCAACCAACTCCCTATTGTGTAGCTTATAAGTGAAACATTATAACAATGTGAATAAACAATATCATCTAAATATTTTACATTTTGCATTATCTGAAAGACATTTACGTTTCCCTCAAAAACCTCCAATATTCCCTTTATCTCTTCCTTAATTTCTGATTCTTCTATCTTTTCCCCCTTAGCAAACTTGTCAAAGGATTCCCTTATACCTTCCTTGCTATCATTAAATCTATTAACAATTTTTGTCAGTCTTTTGTTAATATCACCCAATGCTATGTCGGTTTCCGTTTTATCATAGTCAACCGATATTATGTCAGTTTCTGTTTTATCATGGGTCGGTTCCTGTACAGACGGTTGTACCTCTTCCCTGAAGACATTTACCAACACAATTCCATGTTGGCTGAGTAGTCTTTTGATTGTAATCGCTATTACTATTTTAAAGCCCTCGGCCAACAAAATTTCCCCTTTTGAATTCAGCACATCTTTGGCAATTACCATGCCGTTTTCAATATCCCTTATAAAAACTTGGCGGTACAATTTTTTTTGTGCCATTTTATCCCCCTCCCTGACCCCGTTATAAAACTTTCAGTTTAACAATATATATTATACCATGTTATGCCATGATTAGGGAGAACTGTTATGATCTGTTCTCAGCTTCAATTTATTTTGAATAATTTTTTTGTGTTCAGTGTGGTCTGACGTGCAACTTCCTCGATGGATATTTGTTTTGCTTCCGCTACTTTTTGTGCTACAAACCTTACATAGGCAGGTTCGTTTCTTTTACCGCGATACGGTACAGGAGTCAAATACGGACTGTCGGTTTCCACTAAAAGCCATTCCAACGGAATTTCTTTAGCTACCTCGTATGTTTTTCTGGCATTTTTAAACGTGACGGGACCCGCCAATGAAACATAAATCCCCATTTTTACATATTCTCTCGCCATTTCCACACTACCGGAATAACAATGCATGACGCAGCCGAGAGCCCCCGCATCATGTTTCTTCAGTGTATCAAAAACTTCTCCGTGTGCATCCCTGTCATGTATTATTATAGGAAGATTAACTTCCTTTGCCAGTTCTATTTGTTTTCTGAACCATTCTCTCTGGGTATCCCTTGGGGAATTATCGTAATAAAAATCCAGACCTATTTCCCCTATGGCAACTACCTTTTCCCTATTGGTCAAGGCTTTGAGTACTTCTATGGTATCTTCGTCCATATCTTTTACTTCGTGGGGATGGACTCCCACGGCTGCGTATATCATATCGTATTTTTCCGATAAATTAACCGCCCTTATGGATGTGTTCAGATCCGCTCCGGGATTGAGTATATATTGTATATCATTTTGTTTTGCTCTTTTTATGACATTATCTCTATCTTTATCAAACCGCCCATCGTCTAAATGGGCGTGGCTGTCGAAAAGCATGATTGTACCTCCTTTTTCTGTATTCTATACGGCGGGCGACCGAAGGTCGCCCCTACATCTGCACAATGCAAATATGAAAATCGTAGGGGTGGACGACCCTGTCCACCCCGGGCAGACAGAGTCGTCTGCCCCTACCAGGAAATGTGTTGAGTGGGAGACCTTCGGCCGCCTGCATATAGCACCGAAAACCATCCCCGGTACCCCTTAACTGATTTCGGTGCCGCTGGCAATATCTTTATCTACCGTGCCCAAGACTAATTCCTTGTCATTACACGCGGCGAGTATCATTCCATGGGACTCTATACCGCGAAGTTTTACAGGCTTCAGATTTGCCACCAATATTAAATTTTTACCGATTAGTTGTTCCGAATCATAATATTCGGCTATGCCCGATACTACCTGCCTTGTTTCGCTCCCGACCTGTAACTGCAGAACCAACAATCTATCCGCATCGGGATGTTTTTCCGCTTTCAACACCTTAGCTACTCTTAATTCGAGCTTACCAAAATCATCTATAGTTATTTGTTCCTTTGGTTCAATAATAACCGCATCCTCCTGTTCTTCTTGAGTTTCACCCATTTTTTCTAATTCCCCCACCTCTTTGTCTACATCCAGCCTTGGAAATAATACATCCCTTTTTCTTACCTTTGTACCCGTTGGAATCCTACCGAAATTAAACGTATCTTCCCATGCGGTGCCTTGTCCATCGTCAATCCCCAGTTGTGTCCAAATTTCGACAGTTGTTGATTCCATAAAAGGCTTTATCAGTATAGATATAATTCTAATACAATCTGCTAAATTGTAAAGTACCGTGTTGAGTCTCCCTTTATTGGCATCATCTTTTGCTAATATCCAAGGTGTGGTTTCGTCTATATATTTATTTGTTCTGCGAACCACTTTCCATATCTCTTCCAACCCATCATGGAATTGTAACTTGTTGATTGCCGTTTCTATTTTTTCGGAAGCACTTGTTGCAACGGATTTTAAATCGTCATCAAATTCTCCCGGTTGCTCGGGTTCCGGAATAATTCCGCCATTATACTTCTCAATCATTGAAATGGTTCTGCTTACAAGGTTCCCCAAATCATTAGCAAGATCGGAATTCAGTCTGCTTATAAAGTTTCTGTTTGTATAGTTGCCGTCTTGGCCGAATGTGAATTCTCTCAAAAGAAAATATTTGATTGCATCCAACCCGTAACGTTCTATTAGGGGCTCGGGATATACAATATTCCCCTTGGATTTTGACATTTTATCCGCATCAAACAGTATCCAACCATGGCCGTATACCATTTTAGGCAATGGCAATTCCAACGCCATCAGCATAATCGGCCAAATAATTGTATGGAACCGGACTATCTCCTTTCCTACTAGGTGAACATCCGCAGGCCAATATTTATTAAACAGCTCTTCGTTTTCCGAACCGTACCCCAGTGCCGTAATATAGTTGCTCACAGCATCAAACCATACATATATTATATGTTTCGGGTCAAACGGCACGGGAATACCCCAATCAAAACTTGTGCGGGATACACAGAGGTCCTCCAAGCCGGGCTTCAGAAAATTGTTCACCATTTCATTTTTTCTTGATGGCGGGGAACAGATTTCAGGATGATCTTCGAAATATTTAATTAATCTGTCTTGATATTTTGATAATTTAAAGAAATACGCTTCTTCTTTTGCCAGATATACCGGGCGTTCACAATCAGGACATATATGACCTTCCTTTAATTGACCTTCTGTCCAGAAAGATTCACAAGGTGTACAATACCATCCTTCGTATTCGCTTTTGTAAATGTCTCCTTTGTCATATAATTTTTGGAACATATTTTGTACCCTCTGCTTGTGCTCTTCATCTGTTGTTCTTATGAAAATATCATAGGAGATGTCCATTGCTTCCCAGAGTTTTTTTATTTCCGATACCATTTCATCCAAATATTCTTTTGGTGTCAGCCCCATTTTTTGGGCTGCCTCTTGTATTTTTTCTCCGTGCTCGTCTGTCCCCGTCAGGAATTTAACATCATATCCTGTCAGTCTCTTAAATCTTGCCAATACATCTGCCGCTACCGTTGTATATGTGTGTCCTATATGGAGTTTACCACTCGGGTAGTATATCGGTGTTGTTAAATAAAATTTCCCTTTGTTCATTTTATCCTCCTGTTTAGTATGTTATGTGGGTGGCATGGTGGCATGTGTGGCACGGGGACGTTTTGTTTGCCACATACTGAAAAGTATGTGGCATGGGGACGTTTTGTTTGCCACATGCTGAAAAGTAAATGCTTGCCCGTGTACCTGCCTTGGAATTGATGTGGCAAACAAAACGTCCCCGTGCCACACCATGCCACAAAAACATAAACATCCCCGTCCTAAATATATAAGGACGAGGATGTTCTCGTGCTACCACCCTATTTTATTATTATCTTGCGATAATAAACTCGATAAGTGACCCCTGCCACTTTGCATTGTTAACGGATGCAACACCGTCATAATTTAAAGGCTAATTTAATTTTAACCGTTCGATCATGAGGTTCAGGGGCCATGTTCTGTTTATTTCGTTAGTGCTAGCTCTCACCTTACCTAACTCTCTGTTACTAACTGCATAAACTTACTCTTCCCATCATTACTTTTACAATTAATATTATACAATATTATATAAAATTATACTAGTTATATTTGTAACTTTATCTCCACCCTGCATTTTTGTTTAGGATGGAGTGTTCTTGAAAGGATTATAAAAATTATAGGAAAAGGTATGTACAAACGACAAGTGCCGCTATTATGGAGGCTAAATGGGATACCAGTGCAGCGCTCAATGTATGCTTCCCCCTTTTAACTCCTACAGAACCAAAATATACCGCCATTGTATAAAAAATAGTTTCCGCCGAACCCATCATGGTAGAGCCCAGCCTGCCGACAAAACTGTCAGGACCGTATGTATGTAAAATATCCCTCAAAATAGCTAATGAACCGCTACCCGAAATAGGTCTCATTATAACTAGGGGCAACACCTCGGGAGGTACACCGACAAAACTCATCAACGGACCTGAAAGGTCTATCAGGTAATCAATAAAACCGGATTTTCTCATGAGTCCAACCGCAATAAATATGGCAATCAGATAGGGCATAATTTTAATCGAGGTTTTGAACCCCTCCGCGGCGCCTTCCACAAAACTGTCATATATATTTACCCCCTTAATCCAACCGTGTAATAATATAACCGTCATCATCAGGGGTATGGCCATAATCGAAATATAACTCAGTACCTTTATCATTTCCGTCCCTCCAGTATTTTACACGCAATAACACCGACAATCGTCGACACAATTGTGGCTAATATCGATGTAACAATAATATCTGCCGGATTAACAGAGCCGGCATCCGCTCTCAGCTTTAGTATTGTAAGAGGGATTATTTGTATGGAGGACATATTTATTACAAGAAACATGGCCATAGCATTAGTTACAACCGCTTTATCGGTATTCAGTTTCTGAAGCTCATCCATGGCCTTCAGTCCCAGCGCCGTGGCCGAATTTCCCGCTCCAAACATATTGGCCACCATATTCATCATCATTGCACCTATGGCAGGGTGATTGGGGGGTATGTCAGGGAATAAATACCTTGTTACAGGCGTCATGGATTTTGTAATACTATTAATGAGCCCTGATTTTTTGGCGATATTCATAAGTCCCAACCAAAAGGACATGATACCCGTGAGTCCTATTGCAAACATCACAGCTTCTCCGGTTTCATGAATGACTACATCATTGATTATCTCGGGCTTACCCGTAACAATTGCAACTGTAACACCTATAAGGATCATCACTATCCAAATAATATTCATAAAA
>DASRMN010000178.1:0-7527 GCA_035647935.1 Clostridia bacterium
TATCCACATAATCACAGCACCTACTACTATTACTACTAATTGTTGTTATTATATATATATATTTTCAAAAAGGGGGTTATCCACAAATGAAGTTTTTTTGCAGTCCAAAAACATTAATATATAGTATCTCCGTGGTTCAAAAAGCTGTATCCTCAAAAAGTACATTACCTATATTGAAAGGAATTTATCTGGAAGCCTTCGATCAAAATTTACGTCTTGTTACTACAGACATGGAATTAGGTATAGATCATATTATGGATGCCAATATTATAGAAGAAGGATCTGTAGTGGTGGATGCTAGGCTGTTCAGTGAAATAATCAGAAAACTGCCTGATTCCGAAGTAGAAATATCTCTTAAGGATAATAATGAGCTTCTTATCAAATGCGATTCTATTGAATTCAATATTTTAAGCTATAACCCCTCCGAATTTCCGGAGCTGCCTAAAATTGAGGAAGAACAGGTATATAAAATTCCTCAGGACTTATTTAAGGACATGATCCGTCAAACCGTATTTGCTACTGCTGAAGACGGAACCAGACCTATATTGACGGGTGTACTGGTGGAGACAGGGGAAGGTATGTTAAACATGGTAGCATTGGATGGATATAGAGTAGCGTTGAGAAAAAGTGAGATAGATTCGCAACTGAGTGACAAGGTAGTAATTCCGGGCAAAACCCTAAACGAGATTAATCGTATTATGGGTGGAGGGGAGGATAAAAAGGTGCAAATCTCCCTCACAAACAATCATGCCTTATTCACAGTAGACAGTACAAAGTTAGTATCAAGACTCTTGGAAGGAGAATTTATTAACTATAACCAGATAATTCCAAAAGAATTCAAGTCTAGGATCAAGATTGAAACTAAACAATTATTAGATAGTATAGAGAGAGCATCTCTGCTGGGCAAAGAAGGGCGCAATAATTTAGTTAAATTAACTATCACAGATGAAAAAATGATAATCAATTCTAATTCTGAGCTGGGCAATGTACATGAGGAAATTGAAATAGAGCTTGAAGGCGAGGATTTGCAGATTGCCTTTAACTCCAGATATTTTATAGAAGCGTTAAGGGTAGTAGATGATGATGTTATTTATTTAGAGTTCACAACAAACTTAAGTCCGGGAATTATAAAACCGATTTCTAACGATAACACAATCTATTTGATTTTGCCTGTAAGACTGGCATCTTATTAATCACAGGCCCGGCAAGTTGCCGGGTTTCTATTTTGGTCGAAAAAGTATATAATTAGATAGGGGAATATAATTGTGCAAACAGAGAAACAAATCAATATAGAAGGTGAATATATTAAATTGGATCAGTTATTAAAGTTAGCGGGTATGGTTGACAGTGGTGGCCATGCTAAGTTGGTAATATTGAGTGGCGATGTTAAAGTAAACGGTCAAACGGTTGTTCAAAGGGGTAAAAAAATCAGGGCAGGGGATAAGGTGGCCTACAAAAATGTGGAAATAAAAATCGGAAACTAGGAGCTGAGAATTGAACAGGAGGTCTGTAGGGTGATAATTGAAGAACTCAGAGCGATTAACTTCAGAAACTATAAAGATATTCATTTGAAATTTCATCCGAGGCTCAATATTTTTGTAGGTAACAATGCACAGGGTAAGACCAACCTGCTTGAGGCAATATATTTGTGCGCTGCCGGCAGGTCCTTTAGGACCAATAGAGATAATGAAATGATAAACATTGAAAAACAGCAGGCTTATGTTCGGGTAAAACTAAAAAAAAAATATGGCGATACAGATATAGAGGTCAGATTAAATTCGGGCCGCAGAAAAGATGCAAAGGTTAACAAGATTTATTTAACCAAGGTAGGAGAATTATTGGGAAATTTAAATGTGGTTTTGTTTTCGCCTGAAGATTTAAAGCTTATAAAAGGAGGACCGGGTGAGCGCAGAAAATTCATGGATCATGAAATTTCGCAGATATTCACCAAATACTACTATATTTTAGGCCAGTATAATAAAATACTCCAGCATAGAAACAGATTATTAAAGGATAACAGGAAAAAAAATTTGGATTTAGAAGTGTGGAATGAACAATTGGCAATGACCGGAGCATGGATTATTTTTTATAGAAGGAACTTTATAAAAAGGATAAACCTATTAGCCAAGTTGATGCACAGGAAGGTTACGGGGTCTGCCGAAACATTAGAAATTATATATGATTCCGATGTTGAAGTTGAAAATAGTGATAAAACAGATCAGATTAAAGGAAATATGTTAAAAAAACTTGAAAACAGTATAAATACAGATAAAAAAAGGGGTTTAACAACCACGGGGCCCCATAGAGATGATATAATATTAATGATAAACGGACTCAACGTTAAAAACTACGGTTCCCAAGGTCAACAGCGAACGGTGGTTCTTTCTTTAAAGTTGGCGGAAATAGAATTGATCAAAGGTGAGGTGGGGGAATATCCTATTTTGCTATTGGATGATGTAATGAGCGAACTGGATTCGGAAAGACAAAATTATCTGGTCAGTAACCTAAAAAACGTCCAGACTTTTATAACAACGGCAATAATGAAGCATACAAAAGAAATGGATCGGAAGGATAAGATAATCTTTAATATATCAAAAGGGCGAATAGGTTGACTTCTATTATTGTCGCAAGATGGTTATAATAGACAAATGTATTAGTATATATATGGGGGGAGCCGGATGTTTCTTCATTTAGGTAAAAATGTGGTTGTCTGTAAGAGTGATATTGTAGCTATTTTAGATATAAAGTCTACATTAAGTTCAAAAGTCAGCAGAGAATTTTTAGAAATGTGTGAAGAAGAGGGATTTGCTGATAAAGTTATAAATGATAAATTACGTTCCCTTGTTATTGTGGGAACAGTTAAGAATAGGACCGTGTATAAAATTAAAATTTATTACTCACCTATTTCTGCCCTTACATTACAAAAAAGGGCTAATTTTATGGAATAGTAATTTTAATGGGAGGTAGAATATGGGAAATAGGCAGGTACAAGAATATAGTGCGGATCAAATACAAGTTTTGGAGGGTTTGGATCCCGTAAGAAAAAGACCGAGTATGTATATAGGTACAACAGGAACGAGGGGACTGCATCATCTGGTTTATGAAGTTGTCGACAACAGTATAGATGAAGCTTTGGCCGGCTACTGTAATAATATTAACGTGATTATAAATCATGATAATTCTATTGAGGTAAATGATGACGGAAGAGGCATTCCGGTAGAGATTCATCCTCAGACGGATAAATCTACTTTGGAGACGGTGCTCACCATGCTTCATGCAGGAGGGAAATTTGGCGGCGGTGGCTATAAGGTCTCGGGAGGGCTGCATGGTGTCGGGGTTGCGGTTGTTAATGCCCTATCGGAGTATTTAGAGGCTACTGTTAAAATAGATGGCAAGATGTATTGGCAGAGATATGAGAGGGGAAACCCCTTAGCAGATATAAAGTTTATAGGAGAAACTAAAGAAAAGGGAACAACAATAATATTCAGACCCGATACAGATATATTTGAGGAAGTAGTTTTTGATTATGAAACATTAGAATATCGTTTGAGGGAGTTAGCTTTTTTAAACAGGGGTATAAAAATTACTTTGACGGACAAAAGGATGGGAAGTGAAAGAAAAGAAAGATTTCATTATAACGGAGGAATTAAAGAGTTTATTAAACATTTAAACAAAAACAAAAAACCGATTCATAATAAAATAATATATTTTGAAATAGAAAAGGACGATAATATACTGGAAGTTGCCATGCAATATACAAATGCATTTTCCGAAAATATTCTCAGTTATGCGAATAACATAAACACACAGGAAGGCGGAACTCATTTAAGCGGTTTCAGATCTGCCTTGACAAGAATAATTAATGAGTATTCCAGGAAAAGCGGATTTTTAAAAGAAAAGGATGTAAACTTCATAGGAGAAGATATAAGAGAAGGACTGACAGGTATCATTTCCGTTAAGCTTATGGAACCGCAATTTGAAGGGCAAACAAAAACAAAACTGGGAAACAGTGAGATGAGGGGTTTTGTTGAAAGCAGTGTATCAGAGGCATTAGGAACATTTTTGGAAGAAAATCCGGCGGAAGCAAAAATTATTGTAGAAAAATCTTTATTGGCTCAAAGGGCCAGAGATGCTGCCAGAAAAGCTAGGGAATTAACGAGAAGAAAAAATGTACTTGAAAGTTCAGCCCTTCCCGGAAAACTATCAGATTGTTCGGAAAAGGACCCTGCACTGAGTGAAATTTATATAGTGGAGGGAGACTCTGCGGGTGGCAGTGCGAAAGAAGGCAGGGACAGACATATACAGGCCATATTGCCATTGAGGGGAAAAATATTAAATGTTGAAAAAGCAAGATTAGACAAAATGCTAAATTCCGCGGAAATTAGGGCTATGATTACTGCATTCGGTACCAGTATAGGTGAAGAATTCGATATAGAAAAACTCAGATATCATAAAATAGTGATTATGACCGATGCGGATGTGGACGGTGCTCATATAAGAACACTGTTACTGACTTTTTTATTCAGACATATGAAGGAATTGATAGATGGAGGACATGTATACATCGCACAACCACCTTTGTATAGACTTAAGAAGGGTAAAACAGAAGAATATGCTTATTCGGAGGAAGAACTGCAGGAAAGGGTGGAAAAAATAGGCGGGAATATAGAAATTCAAAGATACAAGGGACTTGGAGAGATGAACCCGGACCAACTATGGGATACTACAATGAATCCTGAAACAAGAACATTCTTACAAGTTACTATAGAGGATGCTGCCAGGGCGGATGATATATTTACCACCTTAATGGGTGACAAAGTAGAACCGAGACGTGAATTTATAGAACAAAATTCAAGACTTGTTACAAACTTAGATGTATAGTGGAGGGTGTAAAAATGGGTAAAATAATCCCTGTGAATATAGAAAAAGAAATGAAAAAATCTTATATAGATTATGCTATGAGTGTCATTGTGGGAAGAGCCCTGCCGGATGTCAGAGACGGACTAAAACCTGTCCATAGGAGAATATTATATGCAATGATGGAATTGGGTTTAACACCTGACAAACCTTATAGAAAGTCAGCACGTATTGTCGGGGATGTTTTAGGTAAGTATCATCCCCACGGAGATACCGCCGTGTATGATGCAATGGTGCGTCTGGCTCAGAATTTTTCAACCAGATATTTGCTTGTAGAAGGACAAGGAAATTTTGGTTCTGTAGATGGGGACAGTCCTGCGGCCATGCGTTACACAGAGGCGAGACTCACAAGGTTATCTATGGAAATGATCAAAGACATCAACAAAGAAACAGTAGATTATAAACCGAATTTTGATGAATCTACGAATGAACCCATGGTATTACCGAGTAAATTCCCGAATTTGCTTGTTAACGGGTCTAGCGGTATTGCTGTAGGAATGGCAACCAATATACCGCCTCATAATTTGGGCGAAACAATAGATGGTGTTATTACCTTGATAGATAACAATGGAGCAGACATAGAAGACATCATGAAACATGTAACAGGGCCGGATTTTCCAACCGGTGGTATTATTATGGGCAAGGAAGGTATAGAGTCGGCATATAGAACCGGCAGAGGTATAATCAAGATAAGGGCAAAGGCAAAAATAGAAGGAATCAGTAAGGGAAGGCAACAAATTATTGTCACGGAAATACCGTATCAGGTAAATAAAGCCAGATTAATCGAGAAAATAGCTGAATTGGTAAGAGATAAAAGAATAGAAGGCATTTCGGATTTGAGAGACGAAAGCGATAGGACCGGAATGCGAATTGTAATAGAGCTCAGACGGGATATGAACGCTAATATTGTGCTCAATCAATTATATAAACATACCCAAATGGAAGATACATTCGGTATTATTATGTTGGCTATAGTAAATGAAGAACCCAGGGTGCTGAACCTTAGGGAGATGTTGACTCACTATTTAGACCATCAAAAAGATATAATAACGCGCAGAACACAATTTGATTTGAACAGAGCCGAGGAAAGGGCACATATATTAGAAGGGTTGAAAATTGCTTTAGATAATTTGGATGAAGTAATTAAGCTTATAAGAGGGTCAAAGGATGGACAAACAGCTAAAACAGGTTTGATAGAGAAGTTTAATCTGTCCGAAAAACAGGCGCAAGCAATTTTAGATATGAGACTTCAAAGGTTAACGGGCCTTGAAAGAGCAAAAATAGAAGAAGAATATGAAGAAGTGATAAAACTGATCAGTCACCTAAGAGAAATACTGGCCAATGAAAGACTGATACTCAATATAATCAGGGAAGAACTTCTGGAAATAAAGAAAAAGTACAATGATGACAGAAAGACTCAAATTACTACTAAGGTTGGAAAGATAAATATAGAGGATATGATTGAAGAGGAAGATGTAGCTATTACCTTGACTCATTTCGGATATATCAAACGGCTTCCCGTCGATACCTATAAAAGTCAAAGACGCGGCGGTAAGGGGATAGCAGGTCTTACTACTAGGGAAGAGGATTTTGTTGAAAATCTAATCATATCATCATCCCATGATTATTTATTGATTTTCACTAATTTAGGTAAGGTTTATAAACTGAATGTTTATGAAATACCTGAAGCAAAAAGGCAAGCAAGGGGAACGGCAATAGTTAATTTAATCCCATTTGAGGCCAGAGAAACAATAGCGGCCACAATTCCTGTTGACAGAAAATGGGATGCAAAATATCTTGTGCTCGCCACGAAAAATGGTATTGTAAAGAAAACTCAATTGGATCAATTTGAAAACACCAGAAAAAGTGGATTAGTGGCTATTAGTATCAGAGAAGACGATGAATTAATTAAAGTAGATTTAATAGATGAAGGTGAAGAAATAGTTTTGGTTACAGTCAAAGGAATGTCTATCAGATTTAAAGAAAATGATGTAAGAAGCACGGGCAGAACTGCAATGGGTGTGAAGGGAATCCATCTATCACCGGATGACTATGTCGTTTCTATGGAGGTTGTACAGGAAAACACAGACCTGTTGGTGGTCAGTGAAAACGGCTTCGGAAAAAGAACGGATATAGGTGAATACCGTGTGCAAAAGAGGGGTGGCAAGGGTGTTAAAACCTATAATATGGATAAGAAGACGGGACAGTTAATAGGTGCCAAAATGGTAACCGAGGAAGATGAAGTACTATTAATAAATAATGATGGGACCATAATAAGGTTGGAAGTAAATAACATATCAAAATTAGGCAGAAACACTAAAGGGGTTATTCTGATGAGAACGGAGAAAGACCAATTTATAGTTTCCATTGCGTTGATGTTGGAACATGAAAAAGAAAGTGAATAGATCTGATGATGTACAATTGTCTAATAATGCGTCACAAACGGGATAGGAATTTATAGTAGGAAGAAAGGCACGGGACAAGGGGACGGGAGTTTTTTCCCATCTCACCATTCTCTGCCTATAGATAAAATGGAATTTGATGGGACAAGAACTCGCCGTCCCCTAGTCCCTAAGCATGTTCGAAAATGTGCATTGATAGAGGGTGGAC
>DASRMN010000179.1:0-8010 GCA_035647935.1 Clostridia bacterium
ATTTGCACGTGCTACCCACACCACGATAAATGAAAACATCGTTTTTTGTAGGGGTGGACGACCCTGTCCACCCGGGGCAGACAGAGTCGTCTGCCCCTACCTTTCATAGCAATGACAAAAAGCGGGAAAAGTGATTTTTCACACAGTCTGATAGGACCTCCGGTCAAAAAAGACTGACCATAGGCTCTGTCCCCATGGTTTTTTCATGGTTTTCTTAATAAGGAAACAGTAGAGTAGAGGCAGACCCGCGTGCCTGCCCCCAAAAAAGGCGGTCAAAGACCGCCCCTACATCATTATTCAGAAAGGTCAAAGACCGCCCCCACATCATTATTTGGAGCCCACTTTTGGCTTGATTACAAGCTTATTGTCGGATAGGTCTACCAATACCCCCGAACCGGCTTTAATGGTTCCTCTTAATAATTCTTCAGATATTTGGTCTTCTACCATTTTTTGAATTGCTCTTTTTAAAGGTCTGGCGCCAAATTCGGAGTCAAATCCTTCATCTGCAATAAACACTTTGGCAGGTTCGCTTATTTCTAAAGTAATATCCAGATCTTCCAGACGTTCCCTGAGATCCTTCAACATCAGATCTACGATTTTACTGATGTGCTCTCTGTCCAAACTGTGGAATACTATAATATCATCTATTCTATTTAAAAATTCTGGTCTGAAGGTTCTTCTAAGCTCTTCCATGACATTTTCTTTCATCTTTTCATATTCACTCCGTGCCTGGTCACCTTCATCGACGGCAAATCCCAGAATGTTTTGCTTTCTTATGGTCTGCATTCCAACGTTGGAAGTCATAATAATCACGGCATTTTTAAAGTCTACCGTTCTGCCCTGTGCATCGGTCAACCTACCGTCGTCCAATATCTGCAATAAAATATTAAATATATCGGGGTGGGCTTTTTCTATCTCATCGAACAGTATTACAGAATATGGTTTTTTCCTGACGCTTTCCGTGAGCTGTCCGCCTTCATCAAAACCTACATATCCCGGCGGCGAGCCTACAAGTCTCGAAACTGTGTGTTTTTCCATATATTCAGACATATCAATTCGGATCATGGAGTCTTCGTCCCCGAACATAGCCTCTGCCAGCGCCTTTGACAATTCGGTTTTTCCGACTCCCGTGGGACCTAAAAATATGAATGAACCGACCGGTCTTTTCGGGTCTTTCAGACCGACCCTAGCTCGTCTGATTGCTCTCGCTACAGACTTTACAGCTTCCTGTTGTCCTATTACTCTGCCATGAATGATTTTTTCCATGTTGAGTAATCTTTCGGATTCTTCTTCCCTGAGTTTATTTACAGGTACACCTGTCCAATCAGATATAACATTGGCTATTTCCTCGTCCGTAACTATGGCTTCCCTGTCCTTATCCCTCCAGCTGGTTTTCCTTTCTTCCAACTGTTCTTGGGTTTCTTTTTCTTCATTTCTTATTTCAGCAGCTCTCTCAAAATCCTGTATGCTGACTGCTTCTTCCTTTTCCTTGGAAAGCTGTTCAAGTTTTTCTTCTAAATCCTTTAAATCCGGCGGTGTGGTAACCGTAAATATTTTAACCTTGGATGCCGCTTCATCCATCAAATCTATAGCTTTGTCCGGTAGAAATCTATCGGTGATATATCTTGCAGACAATTCTGCAGCCACCTTTAATGCTTCATCGGTAATTTTGACTCCATGATGAGCCTCATACCTGTCTCTTAGTCCTTCTAATATTTTAATGGTATCGTCGACTGAAGGTTCATCTACAGTTATAGGCTGGAACCTTCTTTCCAGTGCAGCATCTTTTTCAATATGTTTTCTGTATTCGTCAAAAGTTGTGGCTCCGACTACCTGCATTTCACCCCTGGCTAATGCAGGTTTTAGCATATTGGCCGCATCTATCGCGCCCTCCGCTGCACCTGCGCCTATTATTGTATGAATTTCATCTATAAACAATATCACATCGGTGGCTGTACGCAATTCTTCCATCACTTTTTTAAAACGGTCTTCAAACTCTCCGCGGTATTTTGTTCCGGCCACCATGGAGGCCAGGTCCAACGCAACTATTCTCTTATCTTTCAGTATTTCCGGAACGTTACCCTCCACTATTTTTTGTGCCAGTCCCTCCGCTACCGCGGTTTTTCCGACTCCTGATTCACCGACCAGGCAAGGGTTGTTTTTGGTCCTGCGGCTCAGTATCTGTATAATTCGGTTTATTTCTTTAATTCTTCCAATCACGGGATCAATTTTTCCCTCCCTGGCAAGTTCATTAAGATCCCGTCCAAATTGGTCCAGGGTAGGTGTATTTTTGCCTCGGCCTGCAAGACTGCCTTTTTGATTTCCGCTTGCTCCTCCACTACTCAACAATTTTAACACCTCCGCTCTTACATTTTGGAGATTAACTCCCAACTCCGCTAGGATTTTGGTCGCAATTCCATCCCCGGCTTTTATAATCCCCAACAACAAATGTTCTGTCCCCACATAATTATGGTTTAAATTCCTAGCTTCCCCGATACTGAGCTCAAAAACCTTTTTGGTGCGCGGTGTATAGCCCAATAACTCTGTAGGCTTGTTCCCTGTACCTATCGATTGTATAATTATTTGCTGTACCTGTTCTATTTCTACACCCAGATTTTTTAGTGCTTTGGCGGCTATGCTTTCTTCTTCTTTGATGATTCCGAGCAATAAATGCTCTGTTCCCACATAATTGTGCCCCAATTGCTGTGCCATCTGTTGAGCAAAACTTATAACCCTTTGGGCTCTTTCAGTAAACCTTCCAAACATACCCACATATATCCCTCCTGTATCACTGTGATATATTTTCTCTTGTTAATTGTGCCCTTTTAGCATCTCTTTCAGTACCTGTTAATTGTGACTTAAAATGTTTTTGTAAATATCCGGGCTGTATCATTGTAATGAGCCCGTTTAATTGTTCTATGGAAACCTCATCTATTAACTTCAGATTAACACCTAATTTTACATCGGAAATTAACTTCATCGCTTCTTTAGAGGAAAGCAATCTGGCATTTTTAAGGGTTCCGTAGGAACGGAAAATTTTATCTTCCAGTTCAATACTTTTGCTTTCCAATAATTTTTCCCGTGCAATCCTTTCATTCTGAATGATCTGCAACGTAACATCCTTAAGATTGGTTATTATTTCTTTTTCCGACATCCCAAGGGTTATTTGGTTGGAAATTTGGTAAACATCGCCTATAAAATCTGTACCCTCACCGAAAATTCCCCTGACAGCAAGCCCTATCTTGCCGGCTGTATTTATTACCCCATTAATATATCTTGTCAAACCGAGGGCGGGCAAATGCAGCATAACAGAGGTCCTGATTCCGGTACCGACATTGGTAGGACAACACGATAGATATCCGAGCTGTTCATCAAAGGCATATACAATACCTTCCTCCAACAGATCATCTATTTTGTCCGCCGTGTCAAAGCATTTTTCCAGTTGCAAACCCGGGTAAAGACATTGTATACGTATATGATCTTCTTCATTTATCATGATACTGATTGTTTCCTCATCGTTTATTAAAAAAGCTCCACCTGAAACATTCTTAGCTAGGGCCGGACTAATCAAATGTCTTTCTACATAATTTGATCTTTCAATCAAATCAATCTCATCCATTTTTATCAGCTTAAATTTATTTTGAATACATAAGTGTCCTTTAGTTATGGTTTCATAAACCTTGTTTATAACGTTTTCAGCTTCTTCTTTGCTTAAATAATGAGGGAATGATATTGATTCCATATTACGAGCCATGCGAACGCGACTACTGATAACTATATCTGATTCCGGTTCTTTTTCATTGAAGTTTTTAGACATAACTACACCCCTTTATTCATTACTGGCTTTTTCTTCAAGTTCTTTTATTTCATCCCTAACTCTTGCTGCTTCTTCAAACTCTTCTGTTTCAACTAATTGTTGCAGTTGGTCTCTTAAGCTCTTTATTTCCTTACGTAGTTTGATGAGGGACCCGGATTTTCTAGGGATTTTTCCGGCATGAACATTATTACCTTGGATTCTTTTGATTAAGGGCGCAAGCATATTGTTGAACGTAGAATAGCATACACTGCAACCCAGTTTTCCGCTTCGTTTAAAATCGTTATACGTAGAACCGCATTGCGGACATTTCCTACCTTGATCACCCTCAATAGTTATGTTTGGTGATATGCTTCCTTCCAACAGGCTGGATAGGAAACTGTGTATTGAAAAATTGTCCTCAAAATTAAATATTTCACTTTCCTTTGCACACTCTTCACACAGATGTATTTCTTCCTTTACCCCATTTACAATTTTGGTTTTATGCACCGTGGCCTCCCTGATGTTGCAATTTTCGCAGAGCATACCTCCGCCTCCTATCTATTATACATGGTAGCATGGAAATATTGATTTTAAAATCACGGATAATCTCATTAATACTTATATTGTACTATATATAGATTATACTACTATAATAATTCCACAAACCAGACCAATTTAAACAAATTAACTACATTAAATTTTATAATTCTCAGGAATAATATTTTTATTTATCATGGTCAAATAAATTTAGCACATTGGCATACAGATTTCCGATTTGGTAAAGGGAATTTACCCTCCTTGTCGGGATAGTATCAGGGGATTCATTCCCTAATATGCATATAATCAAGAATATTCGGTATACGATGTGATAAAATATAAAGATAGAGTGTTGACAATATTAAATAACGGGAGGGTTTGTAATGAAAGCGTCGATAATTAAGGACAATATTAAAGATATTATGGCAGATGCCCTAGTTGTGGGAATTTATAAGGGTGTAAAAAGCCTGAATACGGACTTGGCCGGGATAGACAAACAGTTAGACAGTGTTATTTCCGATATGGTAAGTAGCGGAAACTTTGGGGGTAAGGAAGGCGAAACCTTACTGATATATACGCTAGGAAAAATACCGGCTAAAAAAATATTGTTGCTGGGTCTGGGGAAAGAAGAAGATTTTGAAGCAAATACCATACGCAAAGTAGTTGGGAAGGCTGTTAAACAATTGGAAAAATCGAAAACCGATACGGCGGCAATTTTGCCTGTAGGTTTAGACCAAAACATTTCTCCGGAAACCGTTGGGCGATGTGTGGTAGAGGGTGCCATGCTGGCATCATATAAATTTAATAAATATAAAACCGGAGAGGAAGATAAAGAAAACAACCTGAAAGAGATATACATAGTGAACACTGATAATTCTACGGAAGACGATATGAACGAGGGAATAAAGACAGGAAGTGCACTTGCAAACGGAACCATCATGGCGAGGAACCTTATTAATGAACCGAGTAATATAGTAACACCCGAAGTTTTGGCGGATAAGGCCATGGAAATAGCAAACAAGCATGGGTTGGAAATTAAAATTCTGGAAAGAGAAGACATACAAAAACTGGGAATGGGCTGTTTTCTGGGTGTGGCGCAGGGCAGTGACAAGCCGCCGAAACTGATAACCATTAAATATTTTGGTGGAGATAAAAATGATGAGGTGTTGGGATTAGTAGGAAAAGGCTTAACTTTTGATTCCGGCGGTATTTCCATAAAGCCGAGTTCAGGGATGGAAGAGATGAAAGGGGACATGGGCGGTGCCGCGGCTGTACTGGGTGCTATGGACGTCATCGGGACTCTTAAGCCTAAGGCAAACGTTATAGGCATAGTGGGTACTTGTGAAAACATGCCTTCCGGCAAAGCGTATAAACCCGGGGATATTTTGAATTCAATGGGCGGCAAAACCATAGAGGTGCTGAACACGGATGCCGAAGGTCGTCTGGTGCTTATCGATTGTATTGCTTATGCTCTCAAAGAGGGTGCTACAAAATTAGTGGATATAGCTACCCTGACAGGTGCCTGTGTTATAGCGTTGGGAAGCACAACTACGGGACTTATTTCCAATAACGAAGAATTTGTAAAGGACGTAAAGGTTGCGGCGAAAGAAGCAGGGGAAAGGGTATGGCAGTTGCCTTCATATCCCGAATACAAAAAGTTGATTAAGGGTGATTGGGCCGATCTCAAAAATAGCGGCGGAAGAGAAGCAGGTACGATTACCGCAGGACTATTCCTCGGGGAATTTGCGGGAGATAATCCCTGGGTACATATGGACATTGCAGGTACATCCATGACTTCCGATAACAAGGTCGGTTCGGCCAAAGGTGCTACAGGTGTAGGGGTAAGGACATTATACCACTTGGTAAAATCTATGGAGAAATAATGTGACAAGCAGACAGTTTAATATCGAACGAGAAACCCCCGCCTCTAAGCGTATGCGTAGGAGGTGGGGGTATGTCATATATAGAAGTTAATATTTTTAGCTTCAATAGTTTCATCCCCTAAATGCATTATGAGGGCATAGGTTATGCACAACAAAAACTATTTTTTCATATTATATATCAAGGCTTAATACGCCAACAATTGAGGAAATAATCATACAATAATGCAATCAATGATATATAGTAAAAATTAGATTGAAGCGCTGGGGGGATGAGACTTGGTTAGCAATGAAAATAGTATTTATATAAATATGTACGATAATAAAACCAATGAGACATCGATAAAATTGCTGGAAAAAGTGGTAAAGCAGTTAGTGGCATGTAGCATGCCACTAAATTTTCATATAGAGGCATTAAAGTGCCAAAGTATTATTATGAGAACCAAATTGGTCAGGCAGCTGAAATATCATAAGGAACATAGGGGAAAGGAAACTGAAGATGTTGATATCACCATAGAGGATTTCATAAATATCATGCCGTTAGAGGAATATAAAGAAGTGTGGAAGGAGGATTATGAACCATATATCAAAAAATTAGAGGAATCCGTAAATGAAACCATGGGGGGTATTTTATTATATAATAATAAACCTATAGATGCCAGATTCCATTTGGCATGCGGGGGTTCTACGGAAAACAGCGAAAATGTTGACGGGAACGTTATTCAGTACTTGAGAAAGGTGCTCTGCAACCATTGTCAGGAAAGTCCATATTCCCTAAATTATCAGGATATTTCCATTGAAAAAATGGAGGAGAAACTGGATGTAAAGTTGACAAGTAACCATGTGTTGAGAGATATCCCCATTTATAACATGATAGAAGACATCGTAAGGGATGAACAAGGCAGGGTAGTAAAAGTCAAAATAGGCGGGAAAAAATTCAAGGGCAAAGAAGTAGTCGAACTTTTAGATATCGGTTCAACGCGATTTGGATGGCAGCCGCAAACAATACGGTTCTTCAGCATAGGGAAGGGTGACGGTTTGGGGCTGTGCCAGTATGGCGCCAACGCAATGGCAGAAAAGGGGATGTCGGCGGAGAAAATTTTAAAATACTATTATACGGGTGTTGAAATTAAAACAATAAGAAGTTCGTGCATAAATAAACCTTTAAAAGGTAAACTAATAATGATTGATCCTGCTCATGGCGGAAGAGGCGGTGAGGGTTATGCGGGGAAACAGGATTTAAAGGAAAAGGATGTCAATTTATCAATTTCTTTGTACCTGAAAGAAGAGTTGCAGGACCTAGGAGCAAAGGTTTGTTTGACTAGGGATGAAGACAGGATTGTACACTTGGACGACAGGGCGCAAATGGCTAATGATATAGCACCTAATTTTTTTATCAGCATCCATCAGAATTATTTTAGCCACCCCTCCAAATCAGGGACAGAGATCTATTACTTTAAGGGAGATATGGCAGCTAAGGAGCTTGCAAAAGAAATAATGAAGGCACTCACGGAAGATCTTGAGACCTTGGATAGGGGAATAAAGCCTGCAGATTTTTTTCTATTGAGAACGGTAATTGTCAGTTCCATTCATGTGGAAGTAGTTTACATTTCAAATCCTGCCGAGGAGGCCATGTTGATGGATTTGGATTTCAGGAAGAGGGCTGCCAAATCTATTGCAAAGGGTTTTGTGAATTTTTATAGGTATTCATAATTCTATAATTGAAACAACAAATAAAAAATACTATAAAAAATTATCATATACCATTTGACAAATAGACCGATTACAGTATATAAT
>DASRMN010000180.1:0-4965 GCA_035647935.1 Clostridia bacterium
CATCGGTTCCTTCTACTTGTTTTTGTAAATTGTTAATTTTTGAAATTAATATCACCTGAGATATGATAAGTATTATAATCAAAATATGTGATCTATTTTTGTCCATTTTGTCCCCCCTCCACGTCATGAAAAATGCCATGGACTGTACACAGTCAGATAGTCCCCTAACCTTCAGCTATATCCGGTTCCTCAACCTCCGGACATTCATTATATAAAGTAATGGGATCTATATCTAAACATTCGGTGGCATCATAATTTCCCTTTAGATCCCATGCTAACGTATCGTTAAGAACAGTACATGTGCTAATAAATGTATCCATATCTTGCAATTGTTTAAAAACCCCTTTTTGAACTAACTCCTTAGCATCAAAAAGTTTAATTTTTCCATCAGCAAAGTAAACATATACCTCAAAGTCCCTTGTTGGAACAACCTGAATAACTTTATAATTCATAAAGGTTTCACCCCGTTACCCTTATTCCATAAAAAGATGATATTTCCGGCAAGAAAATTTCCCCCTTTGTGATACCACATTTCATTTGTGTACCATACTACTGTATATTGTACCACAGATTTTGAAATAGCCTAAAACATAAAATATCCCAAAAAATAGCCCAAAATAATTGACAAATGCTTTGAAAACGAATATAATATTAAAAAAGTTTATAAAAACAGATACAATGATTGAGGAAAGTACCCACTAGGAAAATTTACAGAGAATCGGAACAGGTGGAAACCGATAATTGGAATTTTGGTGAAGTTCCCTCATAAGTAATCGGCTGAAATATATAGTAGGTCTGATCGTTATTCTTACGTTAGTAGAAAGGAATATTAAAACAATAAGTTGCGTATTCTTAATTGAGCGGACTGTATAAATATCAGTCAATCAAGGTGGTACCGCGGGTTAGCCCCTCGTCCTTTAACGGATAGGGGCTTTTTATTTGTTTAATTTTAATCAGTTGAGGATGTATCAGACAATGAAATTGATGGACTTATTGTTCAAAAATAGGAGGAATTTATATGGTTTTAAAAACCAAGCAAAAAATGTATTGGAACGAAACGAAGGAATGTATGAAAAGGGAGGAACTTAAAGAACTTCAATTGGAAAATTTGAAACATCTGGTTTCAAGGCTTTATCATGATGTGCCTTTTTATAGGAATGAATTTCAGAAAATCGGGATGATGCCCGAGGATATAAAATCTTTGGATGATTTAGCAAATCTCCCTTTCACAACAAAACAGGACTTGAGAGACAATTATCCCTATGGATTATTCGCAAAACCCATGTCACAGATAGTGAGGGTTCACGCTTCCAGCGGGACAACGGGAAAACCGACGGTAGTGGGTTATTCAAGAAATGATATAGCAATCTGGTCCGAGATTGTGGCACGTTCAATGGTGTGTGCAGGAGCCGACAGCGATTCTATCGTCCAGGTATCCTACGGTTACGGGCTTTTTACCGGGGGATTAGGGCTTCATTACGGGTCGGAAAGATTGGGAGCTTCGGTAATCCCCATGTCGGGCGGAAACACCGAAAAACAAATAATGCTTATGAAGGATTTCGGGGCAACAGTATTATGCTGCACACCCTCCTATGCCATCCATCTAGCAGAAGCAATTGAAGACATGGGGGTGGACCTTTCCGATATATCCTTGAAAGCCGGCATATTCGGGGCGGAACCTTGGTCCGAGAGCATGAGAGCAACAATAGAAGAAAAATTAAACATTAAAGCCTATGACATATATGGTTTATCGGAGATAATGGGCCCGGGAGTTGCCATAGAATGCGAATGCCAAAACGGTCTGCACATATGGGAAGAACACTTCATACCTGAAATAGTCGATCCTATTACCCTGAAACCCCTTCCCTATGGCGAAGAGGGGGAACTCGTATTCACTACAGTAACAAAGGAGGGTCTGCCTCTTTTGAGGTACAGAACAAAAGATATTACAAGATTGATTGAAGAACAATGTGAGTGCGGAAGAACTCATGTCCGTATGGAAAAAATTTCGGGCAGGACAGACGATATGCTCATAATAAGGGGGGTCAACGTATTTCCGTCCCAAGTGGAAAGTGTACTTTTGGAAATCGGGGAAGTGGAACCTCACTATCAATTGATTGTTACACGGGACGGAAGTCTGGACGTACTGGAAATATTGGTGGAATTATCTGAAAAGTCATTTTCTGATAAAATAAGTATGTTAGAGGCATTAGAAAGAAGAATCAAAGGTAAAATACATTCGGTTTTGGGCATATCAGCTAAAATCAGGTTTGTCGAGCCAAAAGTAATTCCGAGAAGTGAAGGTAAAGCCATAAGAGTTATAGATAAGAGGCAATTATAATGGCTTATTCGTTGCTACAAGCACAAACGGAATAACAAACTATGTGAAAATTGTCACTCCGAGTGCCGGCAAAAGTCCCGGTTGGCCCAAAATATGGATCCTTCGCAGGCCAAACTTATACTGTCCGTCTCAGGATGACAAAATTGTGGAACTTTCATGGTAATGATACAGGTATCAAAATAAGAGTTAGGGGTGATCCTATCAAAAAGCAAATATCGATTTTTTTAGAAAATAAACAAGGTCGTCTAAGGGACGTTCTGAAATTACTAGCAGATAACAACATAGATATCAGGGCATTAACCATAGCGGAAACCACGGATTATGGGGTTTTAAGACTGATAGTCGACGATACTGATAAAACTGTTGATGCCCTAAGAGGGAATAATTTCAGGATAAATATAACAGATGTGATAGTTGTGGAAATTCAGGACATCAGCGGTTCTATATACAGCTTTGTGGATATGCTTTATCAACACGGTATAAATGTGGAGTATGCACATACGTATACCCCGACTAATTTCGGTAAAACCGCATTTGTGATAAGGGTAAATGAAGACAAAACGGAAGAAGCACTGGAAATAATTAAAAACTGTGATGATGTGAAGATATTGCGGTAAATTTAAACAGGAATAGTTTTGTTGCCGACAGGCCGGATTTTTGTCCGGTCTGTTGGTTTTTGTGGATGGGTTCAATGGTGAACATTGGTCTGATAGTGTTCAGTTGATCGGTTGGTCAGGGGTCAGTTGGTCAGGATAAGAAAACAGGATCAAAATAATGTGTCCACCATAACAATAGTTTATGATACAGGAAAATAGCCTTTTTGTATTGTGTGTGCTACAAGAGGGCAGACAGAGTCGTCTGCCCCTACGGAACCGTCAAAGAATGTTTTTGTGTTTTTGTAGGGGTGGACGACCCTGTCCACCCTCTATGAATGCACATTTTCAAATATGCTTAGGGACTAGGGGACGTGGAGTTCTTGTCCCATCAAATTCCATTTTATCTATAGGCAGAGAATGGTGAGATGGGAAAAAACTCCCGTCCCCTTGTCCCGTGCCTTCCTTTGACAATCGTTTAACAATCGTTCATGACACAAGGAAACAGCCTTTTTGTATTGTGTGTGCTATGAGAGGGCAGACAGAGTCATCTGCCCCTACAACATTACCAAGGAATGTTTTTATGTTTTTGTAGGAATGGACGACCCCTGACCAACCGGCCAACTGAACACTATCAGACTTATATCCCATAAATAAAACCGGGTGCAATTCCCGTTGACGGGAATTGCACTCTTTTAGTTATCAGCTATAGATTCAATATAATAATTACCAACAATATTACCAAAAATGTATCACGAGATAAAAACGGTTCCGTTATATCATCGGGGATATGTGGAATATCAGGGCTACTTTCGGGTGGCCCTTCTTTAATGGAATTAATAATTTTTTCGATATTCAAAAGCCCCGAACCTTGTATATTGGGATCCAAACCAAGATCAACAGCATTGGAGACGATAATTTCTTTCATTTGCGAGGGTGTCATTTCAGGATATTTCTCGTATAATAAAGCAGCACATCCCGCAACAACAGGAGTCGCCATAGAGGTGCCCGACAATTCCTTATATTCAAGAGATTTGTTCGCCAAGGAATTGATTCCAACTCCGGGCGCCAAAACATCCGGTTTTTCGAACCCGTCTTGCGTAGGACCTACACTGGAAAAATTTGCAATGGTGGCGTTTTTGGAATGTGAAGCCTCGCGGTCATTACACGCACCTACTGTAATTACATTGGGGCTTATTGCAGGGGACGTTATTGTAGAAGGCCTAGGACCGCTGTTCCCGGCAGCTACCGTTACTGTAATACCAAATGCGGAAGCGGCATCCACAGCTTGGCAAAGGGGATCATCTTTATAATTGTTTTTTGGTTTTGTTCCCAAGGATAGGGTGATAACCTTGATATTGTATACCTCTCTGTTATTAATAGCCCATTGGATACCTGCAATCACATCCGAAATTTTTCCGCTTCCGTCATCTTTTAAAACCTTCACGCTTACAATATTGGCGTCCGGCGCTATCCCCATATATCTTCCTTTGGAAGAAAAACCGTTGCCTGCAACTATTCCGGCTACATGAGTGCCGTGACCGTCGCCATCATAGGTCTGGTCTTTTTGTCCTATAAAATCCTTAAAACCGATAATTCTGTTATAAGGAGTTGTCAGGTCCTCATGGGGAAAAACGCCTGTGTCCAAAACGGCAACCGAAACATTCTTGCCTGTCAATCCATATTCATTGGCAAAATCGGAACCTACTGTAACAGAGGTTATGTCCATTAATTTATATACATTATCATCCAGATAAATTTTTTCGGTTATATCCTTTGTCGCCATATTTTTAACGCCGACAGAAGGTATATATGCTGCAACCGCATTTATTATTGGCAATGTGTGTTTTATTCTTCCTCCCATTTTCAACACATGTTTTTCTAAATCATCACATACACAATCTTTCCCACAAATAATAACCGGAATTTCTTCTTCCTCGGTACCGGAAAGACGTTCTATAACTGAATCTTCCACAATGTCTTTATATTCAAGCATAATTTCATCCCCCTTTTTATCCTATACTTATAAAT
>DASRMN010000181.1:0-9503 GCA_035647935.1 Clostridia bacterium
CAGTTCTACAATAAATAATAAAACCCACAAAATTAATTTTTTATTTTTGTGGGCTTTATTCAATATAATTTATTTATTTTTTTATTGTATCCTTCAATCTGACAAAAGGGTGACAATTTGTGTACGTCCCCTTTTGTCACTAGCCCCCCCCATACTGTGTTCCAAGCCGGTTCTAGGGCATCATATTCATATATTGTGCCATTGTCGGAGACAGTGTATAGAATTTCTCGGGTAAATTTATCATTATGGTTGGTTCCCAGCCATATATCCCGACAATTCTCACCGAAAACTTCAGAATATTCTTCTGTGTAAAGTAGACTCATTCCGTATTCTTCTACCATTTCTCTTGCTTTTTCCACATGGGTCAGTAAATAATCCCCAATATCTTGGATATAGGCCTTATTTTCTTTATGGAATGGATTGTATCCTAAAACAAATTTAAAGGGTTCATGTGATTTCATTCCCTCTTCATATAGAAGCTCTCCTTCTCCGGGATATAGTTCGAGTTCCATACCATAATAAATCTCGGCAAAATAACTGCCATGTATCTCTTTTTTTGCATTTGGAGCCGATGAATCCAAGTATAAATCAAAGATCATCATACCCGGCCGCATTTCACCTTCCCCCATTGTTATGCGGTAATTCCCCTTATATTTTACAGGTACATCATTTACCCAACCTTTTTCTAAAATAACTGTACCATCTTCTGAAAAATCCAGTACTGCACAGTAAGCGGGTCCTACGGGCGAAAAATCCGGCTCCCGTGCCAATTCATTGGATACCCATGACATACCGAGGGAAAGAACCCTGAATTTGCTTGGAATCCTTAAATCATATTTATTCCCTTTGGCATCTACCGCATATACAGTCATCTCTCCAATTCCTTCCCCATCATTTTCATGAATAAGGGATTCTATATCTTCAACCCAAAGTAGAGGACCTAAACTTTCTAGTGCCGGGAAATCGGGAACTATATGAAACATGTCCCCATAAGTAAATTCCACAGTACCATCTTCCATTAATAAAAATATAGTTGGTATTGTTTCGGAACATCCACTGAAAAAATCCAATTCCTCAATCTGCGTTATATTAGCATCCCTTACCTTTCCTGATAATCCTTTTATAGGGAATGGTCCACAGTAATTATCTCCCATAAATTTTGTATCTTCTACCTTTAAAATTTCCCTCCAGTTTTCTGTGTTAAAGCATGGGATAAGTCCCCCACCTGCTTTTATTTCACTTAAAGCAAACACTTCTTCCCATTTTTCTAGATTAAAATAAACCCAGGCCTCTCCTTTTTCTATATGGACTTCAATAAGATTCTTTTCATCTTTGCGTACTACTGTTTCCCCCTTTAATTTGCTCTTATCTTTTGTTCCTCCATTGCCAAGGGTTGCTCTTTTTTGCTCTCCATTATCCTGATCCTTACTATAAATTATATTTTTACAGGCCACAAAACTTATGCAAATTAATAACGCTAATAGTACAGTAATTGCTTTTCTAGCCAACTTGCCACCTCCTATAACGCATCCAGCATGGCGGATAGATATTCCCCGCTGACGGAACTATAAAAGAAGCTGTCAATAAGCCCCATTTTCTTTGCATCCTTAACTCCTTCCGCCATATCCGGATCTGCATTTTCATCACAAAGCAATACAATCTTACAGTCCGGCAACGTTTCCCTAATTTTTTTCGCTGTTTCCAATCTTTCCTCCAATGTAAAAGGGGATATTCTCATGGTTTCCATCAATAGAATCCCGGCATTATGAGACTTGCAAGTGATATATGGTTCGTCCTTTTTATTAAAGTCAATCACTCTTATTGGCATCAACTCTCCACGCTCTCTTAGGTATTTGGTGATTGCACCGGAAAGTAAGCGATTCATCATACTGAGCACAATTATTTTCAATATAGACCACCCCTTTATCCTAGCTATGATATACTGATCTAAAATTTCCCTGAACGACCTGATGTACCTGATTTATCTTTGGTAGTGCCCCCTGATGATTTTTTTTCTATCTTTCTCCGTGTTTCTGTATGATAAAGGAAATGATCCTGCTGATTTGTTAATTTTAAACCGTCTGCAGTTATATAACTACCCGCTGTTCTTGCCAGTACCGCAGTTTTCATTTGACTTTTCCATATCCCTGTGATTATTGCCGCTATTATCATAGGTAATAAGAATACTATACCTAATTTAAATGGTGGTGCTAATTTCCCGTAATCAGGATCTGTGTTTCTGTCGAAGGGGGAACCACCCCTGGCCATCCCTAGATATTCCTCCGAAAGATCCAGATATTTAGAAAATGCCTCATAATATTTATCTTTGCCTAACAGCGGAAGTACGTTATCATCCAAGATGACATCCTTTCCATAATCCGTAAATGCTATATTCCCATAACCATGAGCTATAAGAGCATAATCCCTCTCTTCCATGCTTAGGAACAAAAGCAATATACTTTTATCCTCTCCATATCCTAATCCATATTCTTCATATAAATGCTTGGCAAGTTGGTATGCATCCTCGCCTTCCATGTACTCTATGGTAATAATTGCAATATCACAATTGTGGTTCTGTGATATTGCCAAGGCCCTTTCGTTTAATTCCCAATATTCATCATCCGTGAGTAGATAAGCATAATCGTTGATTAAATTAATCTCCCTATTAGCAAATACCGGTGTGACTATCAATAAAACAATAATGAGAGAAACAATTATACCACCTATCGGTTTTTTCATTAAAATCTACCTCCCATAAACATTATGTATCCAAGGATTGCCATAAGAGGTAGAGATATTCTGGCAAACCAGGACCAGTATAAGCCTTTATCTATGGGCAAATCGCCGATGAGCTTCCCTGTTTGCCCGTTCATAGCAAATAGAAAATTTTCACCATTCCATTTTGTTGATAACATCCAAACCGGCATAAGAGCGTATTTAACCTTTCCCCTGGTTAGATTTATTTCTGAATGTTCCGGCACTAAGGTGGTATATCCTGTGGTAGTATTTGAAAATACTTCCTCTGTACTTTTTTCTATTCGGCTATTTGCTCTATCTTGACAGGTCTCCGCATCCATATCATATTTATCTGCCATATATCCGGGCAAATACGCGGTTGAAAATGCCTTTAAATCTGAATAATTAAAAGGCTCTACTGCATCCATATGTTCATCGGGCATCTTGCTGGACCCGTCCACCGGTATCTTTTCAAAAGCGATATTGCCCTCCCTGACTACCCGAAAATACTCTGTCGAAGTGATTTCCTCAGCACCGGTTCTGCGGGTGTGTACTATTGTCCCTAAGAATCTCATACTGGCATGGGCTTCCCCATCAAATAACCAAAAGGGGACATATACCCCCTTGATTTCCTCAATATGGTTTCCACCGGTAAAGGATTTGGGTAAGAATTTTTTGCCCTTATAATAGGTTTTTAACGCATCTATTGCCGCGTTTTTGTCCAGTTTAAACGGTATTATATAATCCGGCTTTAACTGTCCTGTGAACTGTCCGGGAACTACTGTCGGATTGTTGCAGTAGGGACATGATGTTGCGGCTGTTGTATCGTCCATTATTAATTCCGCCCCACAGGATGGGCAGGAGTAGACCTTAAGATGTGCTGTTTCTTCGTCAGACCAATCTTCCCCCGCCATAGACATATCCCACTGAGGCTTTGCACCTGCGGAAATGGCCTCTTTCTCTTTTTCCGCATATATTTCCTCGATTAAATCTACTTCATAACTTGCATCACAATAATCACATTTTAGCTGTCCTGTTTCCCCATGAAAATGAAGAGGCCCCGTGCAATTTAAACATTTATAGTTTGTAACTTCAGTTGCCATTGAAAAACCCCCTTAAATATAAAGTACAATTATGCCCAAGGATCTTCCGAAACCGGTTTTCTTATCTGGGCAAGGAGCATTTGATCGGTTAAAAACCATTGTCCTGTAGAAGGTTTTTTTCTTAATTTTACCGGCCGGGGACTATCTGCACCCCCCGATTGCAGATATAGCTGGGCATACCCTTCTTCTGCAAAACTGCCGGGGATACTGCTTACTGTCACTGTAAAAGGTTTTTGTGGTTCATATCCGTTTTCCGGTGTAGCACCTTTGAAGTAGGACATTGGCACATGTTCATTCCCGCGAAGTCTTTCGGATATAAATTGTGATTCATAATTTGAAAGAGCACCCGGTCCCCTTAGAAAATTTACCATATTAACAGCTTCATCCTTATTTTTTGGCCACAGACATAATGCCGGTATGAGCAGCGCAGCAGCATAATAAGGTTCATTCAGGGAGGATTCCGGTAATGATTTAATATCTCCTAAAGACATAGGCATTTTATTGAAAACCAAACTCCAGCTGTTGTTTGAACCTCTATTGAATAAAGACATCGACTTTACCTCCTCAATAAAATTTATTGCATTACAAAACCGCCACAGAATTCACAACGTCCCTGGACATCAGGTGTGGTTGTAGCGCCGCAAAGGGGACAAATCTGTACGGTTTTTGGGGCCTTCGATGCTGCAATGTCTTCACGTATATTCTCCCTGACCTGCGTCAATGCCACCTTTATTTCTTCTGCAATTTCTTCACATTGTCTGTACTCCGCACTTTTTTGACCCATATCAGAACCGCCCTGAATCCATACTCTGCCTGTTGGTGGTTCTATTGAGATAGTGCTATTGTTAATTAAAAATTTAATTTCATCAAAATATGGATGATTTACATGGATGGTCATCCAAAAGTCATAACTGTAAACATATCGCCTTGGATTGTAGCTTATTTCATTTCCCTCTCTATCTTTTTGCATCCTTTCTTTTTGGGTTTCATCAATTCTTAAATTGCAACCCGTTACTTGAGAATAATCCATTACATCCGGATTTTCTTCTTTCCAGCGACGTGAAGAAGATACTATAAATTTTTGTGAATCTTCATCTAAAATTACCTTTGTATTTCTGCCCAGAGTACGGGTAGCATTGAATTTCATAACTTCTTCCCGGTTTTCTTCTCTATATGCTAATTGCTCTTTAATATCCTGGACTGTGCTTTTTCTTCGTTCGCTGAAGAATGGAGAAAGCTTTTTGGCACATTCTTTACATAGATTGCCATCCTCCAGCTTTCTGTTCCCCAATAATCCTATTTTTTTATCACATATATCGCATTTTTTCTTGCTAAAAAACGCCATGGATTTTACCTCCTATTTTATTTTCAAAAAATTAATACATAAATACCTCGGTTGAAAACTACACAATATCCCCGTCATCAAACACATCTCCACACTCCGGACAGAATTTTGGCGGATTTGACATATCCTCCGGTTCCCATCCACATTTGTCACATTTGTATTGTGGCTCCCCTGCCGGTTTTGGCTTGCCGCATTCCTGACAGAATTTACCTTTATTTACTGCGCCGCAAGAACAGGTCCAGCCATCTGCTTCTGTTGGTTTTGGACTTCCACATTCATTGCAAAATTTACCGGTATTCCCTGTATGTCCGCATTTGCATGACCAACCTGGAGGTCCCGATTGCTGCGGTGATTGTGGCGGCTGTTGAGACTGTGGTGATTGTGGCGGCTGTGGTGGTTGCGGTGGTTGTTGGGGCTGTGGTGATTGTGGTGGTGGTTGTTGCCCCATAGCATATAAGCTTTGGGCATTCGCCCCTCCTGCCTGTTGTGCCATACCCATACCCATAAATCCCATTACAGGTCCTGCACCCTCATTTGCGGCCGCCGACTGCATTGCTTGAGCTTGTGCTCCAACCATGTGGGCTGCTGCCATGGTGGGATCCCTGAAAGCTGCATTTCTTTGAAGTTCCTTGATCATCTGTTCATCTTCTTCGCTTGCTTTAACACTGGAAACCCCGAAACTCACTATTTCCAAGCCTCTTAAATCTTTCCATTTCCCGGATAATACTTCATTTAACGCATCTGCCAATTCTGTTGTATGTCCCGGTAATGATGAATACCTTATGCCCATATCCGATATCCTTGCAAAAGCCGGCTGTAGGGCTGTCAATAATTCACTTTTTAATTGTCCGTCTATGGTCTCCCTTACGTAATCTGATTCAACATTTCCACTTACGTTAGTGTAAAATAATATGGGATCTACTATACGATAGCTATACTCCCCGAAGCAACGAATGGCTATATCTATATCGAGTCCAATATTTTTGTCTACTACCCTAAAAGGCACCGGGCTTGGAGTCCCGTATTTGTTTCCAATGAGTTCCTTTTTGTTGAAGTAATAAACCCTTTGGTCCTTTGGTGGTTCTCCTCCAAAGGTAAATCGTTTTCCAATGTTTTTAAAGGTTTCCTTGATTCCTGTACCCAAATCCCCGGTAAATATACTTGGTTCCGTAGAGGTATCGTAAACAAATTCTCCCGGTTCGGCACAAACCTCAACTATTTTTCCTTGTTCTACTATTATCATGGTTTGACCGTCTGCCACTGCAATTACAGAACCATTGGAGATAATATTGTCGCTTCCCTTTGTGTTTGACGATCTACCCCCGGTCCGCTTTTGCCCCTTTGTTACCAATACATTCTCCGGTAAGGCTTCACTATAAAAATACTCTTTCCATTGGTCTGCCAATACTCCTCCTACTGCACCTAAGCCTGCCTTTATAAGTCCCATAATATATCCCCCTTCTCGTTAAATTTTTTGTATTGCTCAAAGGATATAAAAAACATAAAACCCTATTTTGTTTTTATTATAGCAATTCATTTTTAATAGCACATGGTACAAATGAACCATAGGAACAAGTTTTTTAAAAAAATTACCCCCTATAAAATAGGAGGTATAATTTTCAATCTGTATGTTCATTGATTGAATGCATAATTATTCATCAACATAATATTTATGCAGGTTGAAGGTCTTTATATTTTTATTTTGTTGATACAGATCGTCTCCATCGTTATAGCACAGTGTCAAACCTGCATCTGAACCGGTAAAGCCACGGTAACTGCCGTTTATTTCCCGGAGTTTATCGGATTCACAGTCACCTTCAACGCATTCGTCCACCCACCAATCCACATATAAATCAAATATAATGGTACCGGGAGGATAACTCCGGTCTGTTTTGGTAATCATTTCTGCATTTCCTACCCAGTATTCAATATATTCTACATGCTCCGGTTCGTAGCTGTTACCCATACCTACATTAAAGTTAAAACTGCCATCCTTTTCAAATCTAAAATATCCGTTAATAGGATAATCATCTTCACTCCACGGAGAAAATAATTCACAAACCCAAACCCCATCATAGAGCGTTGTCTCTAACCACAGATAATAAAAATCAAATTTGTCACCGGTTTCATTTGTTATATATATGCTCTTGTTGTCCCCAATCCCCTCGCCATCCGATTCATAGAAAAACGAACTAAAGTTATCTATATGTGCTAATTTTCCATTACTACGAAAATTTTGATAGTTCTCGTACCCCTCCATTTTACTTAAATCTTCTGTCATGTAGGGATCAGCAAACAACCATTCCAGGCTGCCATCTTCCATCATCAATACAACTGTAGGCATAGTAAATTCATATTGGCTATAATCCATTAGCTGTATTTTCCCAACACAGGCATCTTTTATTTTTCCTGATTTTACAACAATAGGGAATGGACCTTCTTGTAATTTAGCAGTATCGAAAAATTCAAGACCTCCGTCATAAATATTGTGAAGTTCATCCCAACGGTCCAAATCGAAATAAATACTTGCTTCTCCATCTTCAATATTAATCTTTACAAGCCTGTCTTCATCTTCCCGTGTAAATATTACACTATCTTTCTCATCTGTATTTTCATTAACCCCTCCTGTTATTTGAAGTTTATCCTTAGACAAGGACATGTTTTGATCCTGTTTGCAACCTATAAGCATTATCATGAGCGATAATGCCATAATTGAAATTATTATTCTATTCCTCAAATCTTAGTCACCTCCAACCTAAAAGATCCCATTTGTTATTTAACAATAAGCCGTCTTTCTTCCGATGCCCTGATCATTTCATGATGGCCTAAATATTCTTCTATTAAATCTGTATCATTTGTTGTCAGTAGCTTTGGTTTCTTAAATGATGAAACCTCGCTTAAAGATATATTCAAAAAGTCCTCAATACCACTTAAATGAAATTTTTGTAATGCCAGTTTATATTGATCATCATGTTTTATTTCCAATCCATTTAATGAAAGGCTTACCAAATCCCGATTTTCTTTATCGTATTCTATACGGAATCCCCTTGAAAATTGATAGAATTCAGTATGCCCAAAGAAGGCTTCCTCTCTAAGAATATGACTTACCATTTTTCGAAGTTGTTCTCCGGTCACATAAATTCTATAAATTTCATCATTATATGGTAGGATTTCTATTAAATCCTGATATAGAACTATGGGTCCCAACTCTTCCCCCCTTATACTACCTGATCCCAGAAATACTACATCAACATTTAATGCATCTTTTATCGCATCAGCGAACAATTTGCCTAATTCTGTTTCCGTATTTCTCACCGGATGGGTATATTTATCTGCAAATCTTGTTATTACCCTGTTGTATTTCTTTTCTGTCTCTCGCTTATATTGCCTTACAATCTTTTCAAGCTGTAAATCCCTTGGGCAGGTATCAGGATGTATAGGTATTAGTTCCCAGGTGTAACTATCTATGGAATTTAAATCTGTATCCACTATAATATCAAATCTGCCTATTTGCGATGTTCCATAAGCTGCTTGCGCTATCGGAATTCCGGCTACTTCTATTGGTTGTTCCAAAAATGTATGGCTGTGCCCCCCTATGATTAGGTCTACCCCCCATCTCGGATCTAGATTTGCAGCCAGCTCCTTATCTGCCTCTGTTCCGATATGAGTTAATAATACTGTAAAGTCAATGTCCTCAGATTTATAGCTGTTACAAATTTTCCCTACTTCTTTTACTGCCTCATTTATATCTACTATGGAACCAATTAACTTATCCTGCTTTGTTTGAGCAATTACTTCTCTTGTAAGGATCCCGATAAATAATACATTCATACCATCAATTTTTAAGATTTTATGTGATTCAAACAATCTGGCATGATTAGTTGTTATGTACATATTGGCATTTATGATTGGAAAGTTGGCACATTTCTCCAAAAATAATAAATGTGCCAATCCATAATCAACTTCATGATTCCCAACGGTAACCACATCAGGAGATAGCATATTCATTATTTCTATAGTAGAAATACCCTTATATTCACTATCAATTACAGAACCCCTAAACATGTCCCCTGCAATTACATATACTACATTTTTTTCTTCCTTTCTGACTTTCGATACATATCCGGAAAGCATGGATACACCGCCCAACAATTCATTGTTTTCTTCTTTTGCCATAAAGTCTCCATGCAAATCATTAGAATGTATTATGGTAAGTTTTTTAAAGTTTTCACCTTAATGGCACCTCCTTGGTAATTTAAATCCTTATTCCTTTAACCTGCTGATACTATTCCTCCCTTTTGTTCTGTACTGTCCCAATC
>DASRMN010000182.1:0-2719 GCA_035647935.1 Clostridia bacterium
ATATAAAGATATGGCATATAAAACAAGGGCGAAAATTACCGCAATGCCGGAGGTAGAGGAACAGGCCAATGTTCTACCGAATATAGAGTTATTACAAATAAGAGAAGGCATAGATGTGGAACAGCTGATTAACGAACTTTCTAAGCATGAATCCATTGAAACTGTCGAGCTGAATCATGTGTCCTACACCATGGATAACATAATAGTCCCACAAGAAAATTTACAGGGTGAAGGAGTAGGCATTTATTATGATTTATTAGAAAATAGATTTAACGGTGCTGGTAATCCATCAGTTATGACCGTTGATAATGATAGCAGGATACATGCAATAAAAAAAGGCGAGACAGCCATTGCAGTTAAGGATTCCGAAGGAGAAAATATGGTATTTGGCGAGGTTCAGATAGCGGAATTGCCCATCAACAGTAGTTCCGTTATGGTAAATGATATCTTTTATGAAAAACAGTGGTGGCTGGAATCCGTAAACGTGCCTACAGTCTGGCAAAAAATACTAGATAGCAAACCGGTTATAGTAGCAGTAATAGATAGCGGTATTGATCCTGAACATGAAGACCTGAAAAACAAATTGGCCCCCGGCGGTTATAACTTTATTTTAAATGATCATGATATATATGATATTAATGGCCATGGAACTGCAGTTTCCGGAGTTATAGCAGCCGAAACCAATAATTACAAAGGAATTGCCGGGGTGTCAGGCCCTCTTGATGTTAAGGTGTTACCTTTGCAGGCAGGATTTTATGACGGCACCATGTATACATCCGATATAGTTCGGGCTATAACATATGCAGTAGATTACAATGTAGATGTAATTAATCTGAGTCTGGGCAGTAAGCAGTTTTCTGATATAGTAAATACCGCCATTCAGGAAGCAATTAGTCAGGGGATCATAGTTGTGGCATCTGCCGGTAATGCCGGGGACAGTTCATATTCCTATCCTGCTTCTTTACAAAATGTAATTTCAGTCGGGGCAATTTCTTCTATAGGGGAAGTTTCCGAGTTTTCTAATTACAATAATAAAGTGGATTTTGTAGCACCCGGGGAACATATTTTTACTACTATGCCTGATAATTCTTATGAATATATGAAGGGCACTTCTTTTTCTGCCCCTATTGTTTCCGGCGTTGTTTCATTAATGAAATCTGTAAATCCTTCTCTAACTTCCCAGGAAATTGTTAAAAAATTGGCGGAAGATTCTCTGGATAAAGGAAGCCCGGGAAAAGATGATTATTATGGTTATGGTTTAATTAATGCCTATGATACCATTGTTAAACTCATCTCTGATGCGGATGCAGATTATATAGAATTTCCGAAAAAAGTTAATGTGCCGATAAACAAGAGTTGGAAAATAACCTTTAACTTAAGGATTGACCTGCAAACCGTGTCTGACAAACAGATTTATGTTAAGGATTCTAACAACAATGTTGTTCATAATACAGTTAATATAAGCAAAGATGGCAAATCGATTTTGATTACACCGTTAAGAAATTACGATTATGGTCAAGAATATTGTCTTTATATTGAAAGTCAAATCGAATCAGATGCCGGAATCAAATTGAAAAAGCCGGTAAGGATGAAATTTAGTACAGTGTTATGATAAGGTCAGATACAATTGGAGGTTTTAAATATGAGAAAATTTATTAGAAGTAGTTTTATTTTTTTATTAGTGTTGATATATTTATTGTCTTGTTCTATTTTTGTCGTGGCTGATACACAAAACAGAAAAGAGTTAAAATCTGTTTTTAAATCAGTTTTGCCTTCTTTTAATACATATGTATACAAAGGAGATGATATCGGTATCATAAAACATTTGAATACACTATCGGTTGATGAAGAAACGGCATTTTCGGCAGTAAACAGCTTCGGGCCGACGGATTCACAACAGTCTATTGGGCAGTCGGATTGCGAAATTTTTAATACTAAAAATATAGCTGTTGGTGATGAATTAACAATTGACTATTTTTTGCCTAATCCTCAATTTACATATGAATATCAACTTGTTAATAATAACATAAAGTATCAGTATATCTTTACTTTTAAGGAAATTGCTTCCGGACAATATAAATCTACTTTTTTTTCGCCTGATGGTTCAGAGGACTATGGCCTTTATCGGGTTAGTGGTAACGAAATAGAGGAATATGAAACAGGTTTTTCTATACCATATAGTGAATATGGAGCAAGTAATGTTATTCAAGGCAAAAATATAGTCTTTAAGCAGGTTGCGCCCGGAACAGGTTGGGTGAATGAGTACAGGAAAAAAGATAGTTGGGGCAACATTAGTGAGTATTTATGCACTTATACTTTTTTGGGATTCAGTATGGAAACAATATTGGGCAGGCAGGTTCAGGTGGCTAAAATTGCTTGTTCCTACGAGTGTGAAGTGATATATGAAAGTGAATTTGCAGAATGGGTGGTTGTTCCATCCATGGCGAGTGGTGAAAAGTGGTATGCAAAAGGTGTTGGATTAGTCAAAGACAAGGGAACCAGTGTATCTTTTTGGAATAATGAGACCTACACAAGTAGACGCGAGACTAGTATTGTGGGTTATATTGGTAGTGGTGATCCTTTTATATCAGATTCTAGTATACATATTGACAAAACTGATTTAATTTTGACAAAAGGCAAAACAGCAACATTAACGGCTGTTACTAATCCTGAGGGTATTCCTGTAAAGTGGAGCAGTTCTGATAATAATGTAGCTACA
>DASRMN010000183.1:0-3888 GCA_035647935.1 Clostridia bacterium
CATTAATATTTATAGTAATAAAACACCTACTGTTTTCATAGTTATTATAGAAATGCAAATTTAAAATCCAGCAAAAAATATATTGCGTTTGATTGTTCAAATTAGGGGTAGGATGTTGGTTTGTTGGTTTATCGGATTAAACCCGGGGTTTTTGATTCCTATGTTTATTAAATCTCCGGTACTCCGGCTTCCGATTTCCGATCCCCGGTACAGGTAGGTGCTTCAGTTGGGCAAACGTAGAAAAATACCAAGGGGTTATTGTAATATTATTATATTGTTGCCGATTTTATTGGCATTGTTTGTAGTGCCCGGGTTAATATCCAGAAAAGGGCCTATCGGTATAGTTAATAGCAAAAATCATCGGAAAGAGGCCCTAAAATTACACGAAGACAAAAAAATAGACAACGATTTTTTTATTGAAATAGTTCAACATACATTTCCCGGTAAAAAAGTCCGGGGCCCCTATAGCGCGGTACCTTTGTTCAAAGGATTAAGCACATCTCTTCTAAGGAGTACATTCAAAATAAATTTTAGTAACCCACTGACCTTTGTACAGGCACAATTCCCGGTTGCGGCCGCGCATCATGATACATTGATGGCCAACATTCCAGACAGAGGTAAACAGACAGAAGAGGATTGGTCAAAAGAAGTCCATTTTGTTGATCATGGTGGAGAAGAGGAATCTATGGCGGCTGACGGCGGTGTTACAGATAGATATAATGCTAATGGGGTCGAGGCGGCAGATAATAATTTTAATGAAACAGAAGAAGGTGTTTGTCCAATAGCTGATGAAGATATTATTGATAGTCTGAATCCCATTTCTTTGGCAAACTTGGAAAACATACCGAAACCGAAGTCTATAAAAATAGAAAAGAACAAACCGAATATTTTAATATATCACACCCACGGAACAGAATCATATAAGCCTATAACCGAAGGAAATTATCATAGTTTAAAAAAGGAGTATACTGTGATAGGCGCAGCGAATGTTATTACGGAGGAGCTGGAGAAAAAGGGTTATGAAGTAATACATGATACCACATACCATGACTATCCTTCCTACAGTGGTTCTTACAACAGGTCTGCTACAACGGTTACGTCTATATTGAAAAAAAACCCTTCGATAAGGGTAATTTTAGATATACATAGGGACGGATACGATAAAATAGATACAAGAAAAGACAGGTTGAAATTGACCGAAAATAGCAAGGTTGAAATAAATGGCGAAAACGTTGCTCGTTTCCAGTTTGTTATAGGTGCCACAAGTAAAAACAGAAAAGAAGTAGAATGTTTTGCTTGTTTTGTTAAAGCGGTAAGTGACAGTAAATATCCCGGTTTTAGTAAGGAGATTTTAGTTAAACAATATGGAAGTTACAATCAGTATTTATCTGATTATGCGGCACTGGTGGAGCTGGGGGCTAATTCCAATACCATAGAAGAAGCCAAAAGAGCGGGATACTATTTTGCAGATGTTGTTGCCGATGCGTTAAAGCTGTTATCTGAATAGGTTTGAACGGGTTTAAAAACTACAAAAAAGTCCACAATATTAATGGTGATGTGGATGAGCAGAGTAGAGCGTAAAAAAGCAGAAAATAGATTCAAGAGGTTTTCCGGGGTATGTATCTTTATACAGATTATTTTTTTGATTTGTGGCTTGTTAGTTACAGATTTTCAGATAAGGACTATGTTAGGGATAGATGAGGCCAGTTTGTTTTCATATAAACAGGCAGGAAAGGGCAAATATATAATTCATATAATGGGGGATTCCTATTCAGTCGATGTTTCTACCATAATATCTCAGATGCACAACAAATTTGCACAACTGAGGAAAATGGCTTATAGTATAAAGGGAAGGATTGAACAGGGATTTTAAGGTTTATCATATTTAAGATGTCGGCTAGCCGACATCTTTTTATAAGGGTTACTAAAATTATAAATTATAGCTATAAAATATAAAAATTGTATGATATACTTTAAAAAATTATGCATAGTTGAGGAGGAAAGACATGCCAGGTGATCGGCAAAAAAGAATTCGCAACTTTTCCATTATAGCTCATATTGATCATGGTAAATCTACCCTGGCTGATAGGCTTATTGAGTATACGGGTATAATTTCCCAGAGGGAAATGCAAAATCAGGTGTTAGATAACATGGACCTTGAAAAAGAACGCGGAATTACAATAAAGTTGCAAACAGTTCGTCTTGTTTATCAAGCCAAAAATGGGGAGGAATATTATTTAAACTTAATAGACACTCCGGGACATGTGGATTTTACATACGAGGTGTCCAGGAGTTTGGCAGCTTGCGAGGGAGCCATATTGATCGTGGATGCATCACAGGGTATAGAGGCTCAAACCCTAGCCAATGTATATTTGGCTTTGGAGCAGGACCTAGAGATAATACCGGTTATTAATAAAATTGATTTACCCAGTGCCAGACCGGATGAAATAAAAAAGGAAATTGAGGATATTATCGGTTTGGATGCAAGCAAAGCACCGTTAGTTTCTGCAAAGGAAGGGCTGAACATTGAAGAGGTACTGGAATATATTGTGGAAGGAATTCCCCATCCCGCGGGGAATGAAAATGCACCACTTAAGGCACTGATATTCGATTCTTTCTATGACAGCTACAGGGGGGTTATAGCCTATACTCGGATAATGGAAGGCGAAATTGAAAAGGGTATGAAAATAAAGATGATGGCTACCGATAAGGAGTTCGAGGTTGTCGAAGTGGGCATATTTTCACCGGAGCCACTCCAAATAGATTCCTTAAAGGCCGGGGATGTGGGCTATGTGGCCGCCAGTATCAAGGACGTCAGGCACTGTCGTGTGGGGGATACAATTACGGAAGCATTAAATCCGACATCGGAACCGCTACCGGGATACAGAAAGGTGAATCCGATGGTATATTGCGGTATATATCCGGCAGAAGGAGAAAAATATGAAGACATAAGAGATGCTCTCGAAAAGCTTCAGGTAAATGATGCCGCACTTATTTTTGAACCGGAGACATCGGTTGCGTTGGGTTTTGGTTTTAGATGCGGTTTTCTTGGATTGCTCCATATGGAAATCGTTCAGGAAAGATTGGAAAGAGAGTTCGATTTGGATCTCATAACTACTGCACCGAGTGTTATATATAAAATCATCGGGACAGACGGAGAAATTTCAATGATCCAAAATCCCGCAAATCTTCCACCACAGCAAGAAATAAATTTTATGGAGGAGCCCATTGTTGAAGCCACAATTATGGTTCCGAATACTTATGTAGGAGCGGTTATGGAATTGTGTCAGGAACGTCGTGGAGAAATGAAGGACATGCAATATATTGACGAAAACAGAGTTAATCTTCATTATGAAATGCCATTAAATGAGGTAATCTATGATTTTTTTGATGCACTGAAATCGAGAACAAGGGGTTATGGATCCTTGGATTATGAATTTATAGGATACCGTCAATCTAATTTAGTTAGATTGGATATTCTAATAAATGGGGAACAGGTTGATGCACTGTCATTTATAGTGCATAGTAGTAAGGCTTACGCACGCGGCAAGGCCATATGCGAAAGATTGAAAGATGAAATCCCGAGGCACCAGTTCGCCATACCGATTCAGGCGGCTATTGGAAATAAAATAATATCCCGTGAAACCATAAGAGCACTCAGGAAAGACGTGTTGGCCAAATGTTATGGCGGGGATATAACTAGAAAGAAAAAGCTTTTAGAAAAACAAAAAGAGGGCAAAAAACGCATGAGGCAGGTAGGGAGCGTGGAGGTTCCACAGAAAGCATTTATGTCCGTACTCAAATTGGACGATTAGCTAAATTAACACGGGGACGGGAATTAACACGGGGACGGTTCTATTGTTAATTTAAATTAACAATAGAACCGTC
>DASRMN010000184.1:0-4807 GCA_035647935.1 Clostridia bacterium
ATAATATTATTTCCGTCGCACCCAACGAATCCACAAAACCCATATCAAATAGATGTGCATCATAAGTAAAATCAGGATCATCGCCAATTTCAAAATTTTCCTTTAAGAAATTATATAAGGTTTCTTTAATCTCCATTTTCTTCTCCTATTTCTCTTCAAGATACTTTTCCCGTAAAGTGATTCTGTCAATTTTATCATTTGCCGTGTGTGGAAATTTTTCCATGGTAACAAGCCTTTGGGGAAGCATATATCTGGGTATATATTTTAAAAGTTCCATGTTTATCTTCCTGAGAACGAATTCCTTCCTAGTTTCTAAAAATAACACGATTTTTTCCTGTTCTGCATGAAAAATAGCACAAGCACGTCCCACATTATCTATGCATACAGCCGCTTTTTCTATCTCCCCAAGTTCTATCCTGTTTCCCCTCAGTTTGATTTGGCTATCCATCCTTCCCAGGAACATGATAAGTCCTTCTTCATCCACATAGGCCAAATCCCCGGTTCTGTATATTCTTTCATTAAAATACGGGTTAAGAGGATTTTGTGTGAACGCCCTACCTGTGGTCTCTGCGTCCCCCCAATAACCCAATCCGACTCCCGACCCGATTACACATATTTCTCCCGGCTCCTTGACCTTTGCAATTTGATTTTCTTCGTTTAATATAATTATTCTCGTGTTTTTACAAGCCTTCCCAATGGGAAGGGGATCCGAATCCCTGAAGGGTCTATCCACAATATAATATGAGCATACATCGGTTATCTCCATAGGACCATAGAGGTTTGCATAGAGGCAATCAGGATGCTCGCTTCTCCAAATATTTAACTGCTTGTTCGGCATCACTTCCCCGCAAAACGCCACAATTTTAAGATCAGGAAGTTTATGTTTCGATAAAACACCTGAATTCGCAATGCTTATCAATACTGTGGGAACCCAGAAAATAGTGTTAATTTTATGTTCCTCCAGAAATTCCGGCAATTTCAAAGAAAATTTCATAAGCACTTCGGGAATAAGCACCAATCTTCCTCCACACATCAAGCAGCCATAAATTTCAAACACGGAATTATCAAAATAAAAGGGTGCTTGGCTTGCCATAACAGTATTTTCATCAAAAGAAAACGTTTCAACTACCCATTTTGCATAATCTATAACTCCGCGATGAGGTATAACGCCTCCCTTCGGTTCACCCGTTGAACCCGAGGTATACATGATATAAATAGGATCGGTATCTATTACTCTCTGAATTTTTTTCTCAATGAGTGAAACGTCCGCTTTACCTTCAGAGATATCCTCATAAAGATATGCCCTGGCTCCGCCGAGATTTATTTTATCGAGATTTCCAATATGTTCCTTATCGGTGATAATAGCTCCCGGCTTTAAATTATCTATGATTTTTTGCAACCTGATTAAGGGCATATTGTTATCAATGGGAACATAAGGGTTTCCGCTATACAAAATCCCCATATAACTCACTATACATTTCACACTTTTAGGCATATAGACTATTACGGGGGAAACAGTTCTACCAGATTTTATATCTTTCAAAAGCTTAGCACCGATAATCATGGCCTTTTCCCTCAGCTGAGAAAAACTGATACTTTCCCATTCATCTTCATACCCGATTTTATCCCCGTATTTTTCTGCGGCTCTGTCTAATAAAATTACTGTGGAATTCATATCATTCTCCCAACCATACAGTTTTTTTAGTTTGTTTTCACAACATTTATAGTATCGGCTGCCCCGAACTTGGTAAATATCGTGGCATCACGGTTTTCCGATTTTGTTATTATCCAATCCTTATCCTTGGTAATTGCATCCCCTGTGACCTCTACCTGCATCATGCCTCCGTCTTGAAATTGCACCTCAATGCCATTTCCCATATGTGTTAACTCTATCGGAAGATTTGACCTGTTCAGATGAAAACCTTCTAATCTTCCTCTGTTTATTACAACCTCTTCCCCGACACCCATATAAATTATATCATCTTTTTGATACCAGGCAGGGGATGTGGTATTCAGTTTCCTTTCCTTATATTTTTCACCTAAAACTACTTTTGCACCTACGGCTTTTTGGTAATTCTCATCGTATAAGGGAATTGTTTTATCTCTAATTTGGGGGGTTAGGATTATTTTTTGTCCTTTTCTACCCGCATTTTCAATAGTAACCGAAACATCTGTATTGTATGATGCCGCCACAGCTTTGGCATATTGTTTTTCGGTTACAAAATTATAATCATAATTCTTTGCAAAAGCGGAGACCTTCAGTACATTTCTTTCTATATCTTCCGGCCTTTCATAGGCAAAGTCACAATGATAGTACATACTTACAGGCAAATCATGTTTTGCGGAAATATCTCCCCATCCGTTTTGGTCATATAGCATTGTACTTGTATTAAAAATTATCGGTCCTCCGGGAACCCTGTCCCCGAATAAAAAGGGAATACTGATGGCGGTTTCCGCACTCGACTCGGGAACGGCATTGCTTCTGGAAGGTTTAAACCCGGAACACCACAAGAGCCCTGCCTCGAAACTGTTTTCCAAGGTTTGAGTTTCACCTTCAACACTTGTATGCCAGGTATGTTGATTAAAACCTATACCGTCTGAAACCTTTACCCCGTATTTTTCCAAGGCGGCAATATGCATGGCCAGTTCATTTTCTTCATACTCCCCGGAAGCATTTATCTTGGTATAAAAATGCATCCCTACATAGTAACCTTTGTCCTTCATAAACCGTATCTGCTGTGCCAGATTATCCCTAAAAGGAAAATACTCCGAATCGATAGGATACGCCATTCCATATTCCAGTGAGCCTACAACCAGATCCTTAGCACCGTCCCCATCCAAATCAACAAAGGTCGGCACGCAGTTGTTTCCGAACTTCAGATATCTGTTGCCCTTATAATTTTTTTCTTTCCCTTCCATATACCCGTCAAATGTAAAGTTACGCCCATCCCCTATGAATTTTCCGATATATCCATGAAAGGTTCCGATAACAAGGTCTTCTGTTCCGTCACCGTTTATATCTGTAATACGGGGCGCTAACCAGTTGCCTTCTATATTTTCCAAGCCCTCAATTTTAACATTTGTTGCTGTTGTAAAACTGAGGTTGTCGTTGTTTTTATTTCCATAGTAAAATTTTATGGTCTTTTCGTTACTACCTACAACCAAATCTATTGTACCATCTCCGTTTATGTCCCCGATAGTAGGTATAACCTGTCCCGACATGCCGGTTTCCATAAGAATTCCCCGATTGTCAAAAGTCAGATCGTCATTCCCCGAAAACCAATAAATGTTTCCATCCGAACTTCCGGAAATCAGGTCTATAATCCCATCTCCATTTATATGGGCCATAATAGGTGCCGAATATCCCGGTACACTGATATTTTCACCGCCGGAATCTGTCAGCTTTATAGGCTTGGAGGTCTCATAATTGTCCCCCATTTTTTCGCCTTGGTAATAATAAAAATATCCGTCTGCGCTTCCGACTATAATGTCCGTGAAACCGTCCTTATTATAATCTATAGAAAAAGGATACGCACGTTGGTCGTATTCAGGGTAATCGACAAAATAGCTTCCCCCATCTTTTACAGCATCCAGAAACAACCATTTCCCTTCTGAAACTATATGTTTACCGGAAGAGTATGCATTTTCATATTCATCCATGACAAAAGACGGTTCCTTGTCGGTACCCTCGTTTAGGAGATAAGTAACCGCTTCATGTCGATTAAACCAGTAATAAGTGTTCCTTATTATTGTGAATGACGGTATTTGTAAATTCTCCTCACAAACCTTCGCAAAAATCTGCGCAGAATTGTTTTCCATTCCGGTTATTTCCTCATAGTGTAGCTGCCATGCCATAGAAGGCCTTCCATAATTTCCGAAAACCCTTTCAACAGAAAATCCGTATTTTTCCTTAGATAAAAACCCGGCAAATTCACTTCTCAAAAGCTGATTGGAACTAGCCGTGGTGTTTGCAAAGTACTCCTGTAGATCGTTTGTGGATTTCATAGAAAATCCGTTTATATTAAAATAATTAGGCAAAAATGGATTGGTAAAGAATACATAACCCTTCCCCACCTTGTTTAGGGTATATAAAGCAACCCCGTTTTCTTCCGCCAATACTTCGCCTGATGCATCCTCAATTCCGTAACCGTAGTCATAGGTACCGAAAAGGTCATAATCAATATAATCCTTATATATATAATCAAAATCTTTAATTATTTCTTGTATTCCCCTAAGGTTGTGTCTAACCTCGGGAAATTCAATTTCTTTGGGTGCACTTTCCAATTTTTTAAATCCCCTTGCACCGATGAAATCTTTGTCGAAAAAGTCCCAGAGTTGGTTTTCCAGAAACAAGCCTCCCCCTTGGTTTGTAAACCGAACAAGGTCCTCCTGTATCTGTTCTTTATTCGATACTTCCTTAATGCTTCGATCTAAATAAATGATATCATATAAAGAAAAATCCGAGTCTTCATTTTCAACATCTATCGCATCAACAGACATATTCAGAAGCAAGGATTGTTCCAAATGGGAATATGTATCCCTCCAAGATGAGTCTTCCCCGGCATAAACCACCGCCACCTTCAAGTTCCCTTGAATTGTTATGGCCGGTTCCGGACCTGTAACGATTTTCCCTATAATTGAAGCGACAATTCCCAGACCGAGTATAAAAATTAAAACCGCGAGTACCCTCTTTTTGATTCCTCTTTCGAGCACCATATCTTTGCCCCTTTATTTTGTGGCAGGGGGACGTTTTGTTTGCCACCCTTGCCACCCCCAATTTTGTCATCCTGAGATGAGCAGTATAAGT
>DASRMN010000185.1:0-3381 GCA_035647935.1 Clostridia bacterium
CATATAACCCATATTGTATATATTATACCGATTATTTACTTTTTATTTACTTTTCATACGGTCCGATTGTAACTTCCCCATCTTCAATATGTAACGTAGAATTATGCAGTTCATCATAAATTTGTCTGACACTGTTTCCTATTACCGCCCTTACACCGGGATAAATAGCTACAGAAGCACAAATTTTACCACCCTTGGCACTTTGAAATTTCCCTGATAAAATCTGCATTTCTTCAGTAAGAGTACTGTATTTTTTCTTTAGAATTTCATAGGTAATTAATAATTTAGCTAATATGTCTTCCTTGTCTCCGGTCAGTTGCTGTTGTTTTGCCATTTTGTTCAATAAATCAATGGCTTTTCTCGAATCTTCAATGCTTTTTCCGACACTTTCTATTTCTCCTTTAAGCTGTTCATAATTATCTCTTTCCTTCGGATCAATTCCTACCTCTATTACGGTGTTAGTTCCCATGTTGGATCCTAAAACTTTAGCCCCTACCTTTTTTCCTGCCTTTATGTTGCCACCTACAATCAAACCTTTTTTGCCCGAGGCTATAATTCTGTTTTGTGCTATAATGTCACTATGAAGTATGACATCGGCTTCTACATTACCCTCTGATTTTATATGAGCATTTTCAATATATTTTGACTTGAAATCACCTGAACAATACAGATGGGCTTGGCCGTTGCCCTGTATACCCCTATGAATTATAATATTTCCCCCGGAAATTAACGTTGCACCCTCCACTACTCCGAAAATTTCAATGTCCCCATCGGCTTCAACCTTAAAACCCGATTTCACATTGCCTCTGATATTGACCTTACCGTTAAATTGTATATTGCCTGTTTCGTTGTCTATATTTCCATCAATAGTTATAACTTCATCAACATATATGGTGTTATCTTTAAAACAAACCTCACCATCCCCGGTAGCATAAATTTTTAAACCGTTCTTACCCTCTTTTACATTTTTCCCCTTTTTTATAACCGCCGGGTTTCCTTTTTTAGCAACGATTTCATTACCGTAGACATCCGTTCCGCTTATCCCTTGGGTAGGAGGAACAATTTCGATGAGCAAATCACCGGCCTTTACATTACGTATCTTGTTCAAGGTTTTATAATCGATTCTTCCATCCCTTCCGATGGTACCCGGAATCGAAACATCAGATTCATTACTAAAAATATAAACAACCCTTGCATCATCACCATTTATAGGCGGCTTCCCTTGTGCTACTATTATATTTTGATTGAATATATTACCTTGTATCATTTCTTTTATTTTGTCCCTATTGATTCCGAATATAATACCTTTTTCGTTGAGTTCCTGTATAATATCTTTAGTTGACAATACCCTTCCATCAGTTGGTTCCGTTAATAAAATAGCTGCCTCCAGTTTGGTTTTGGACACATTTATTTGTAAAACATTATTATCCTTTTTATCAGTAGAACGTTTGTCGGTCATAATTACACCCCCTCAACATATTCTATTTTTCGGTAAATTTAGCTCTTAACCTCAAAATGGCTTTAGAATGCAACTGTGACACCCTTGACTCGGACACCTGAAGAACAGCGCCTATTTCCTTGTATGTCAAGTTATTATAATAATATAGTGATATGACCTGTTTTTCTCTTTCCGGCAACTTTTCAATATTTTCCCTGAGGACGTTATGGGTCTCTTTGACGCATATCACTTCCTCGGGCAAATCACCCTGTTCTTCTTGTTTTGATACTATATTATTTTCAAAAATGGTTTCTTCTAATGAAATTATATTAAATGAGTTGGTTTGCATTAAAACGTCTTGTAACTCTTTAATTGTGATCCCGAGTTCATCCGCTACTTCTATGTCAGATACGGAACGGCCCAGTTGATTTTCCAGTTTGCCATATGTTTCTTCAATTTGTCTGGATTTTTGTCTGACAGACCTCGGGATCCAATCCAATGACCTTAATTCATCTATAATAGCACCCCTTATGCGTATTTGTGCATAGGTCTTAAATTTAACCTGTTTGTCTAAATCAAATTTTTCTATCGCATCTATTAAACCAAAAATACCATAACTCACCAAGTCATCATATTCAACATTTGTTCCATAGGACGTGTATAAACGTCCGGCAATGATTTTTACTAATTGTACATAATGTTCTATTAATTTTGTTTTCGTCTGCAAATCCCTGTTGTTCTTATAATCATGCCACAAAGCTGTTGGTTCCACTTTTAGACCTCCCGGCTTTGCTTCGCCTTATGGTTGAAACATTAAATTTCATGTACACCATGGCCTATTGTTTTGATAACTAACCTACCATCAGTGGTATGAAACTCAATGGTTCTGCCATAATTCCCACCAGTATCCTCTGCTATAATGGGTATTTCAAGTAAATTCAGCATTTTCTTGGTCGCCAATATGTTTTTTTTACCTATTTTCATCATTTCATTGTCATTCTGAAAGGAGAACATCTGGCTCCCCCCGGCAATTTTTGCTATAATTCTGGGTCTGCTACAACCTATTGTCATCATTCTGTCAAGCAACAATTGTATTCCGGTATCCGCAAATTTAGCCTTGTTTTCATTGTTTCTGATCTGTTTACTATTCGGTAGCATAATATGGGCCAAACCTCCAATTTTCACAACCCTGTCGTACAGAATAACACCCACGCAAGAACCCAGACCCAACGTGGTTAAAATACCCGGTTCCCGTATTATGTTGAGCTCAGCCATACCGACCTTTATAATATTTCGCATTTATATGTACACTCCTAGACTATTTAATAAGGTTGGAAATGAATCTGTTTCCGGAATTAAGAGAAAATTTCCTGTAACTGTATTATCTCCGTCTTGTAAAACAGTTTCGACTAACAAAACCTTATCCCCTGCATGGCCAAATTGTATTGCGGGTACACTTAATATTGCCCCGGCCATATCTATGCATAACAACGGCACAGATATTTTTATATCCAAGCCGGTCAAAGACGAAAGGGAGGATATATATGCTCCTGATAAAATGTTACCTATTTCCTGTAGCGCAGATTTATCCATTTCATCTAATGTTTCAGTTTTGTTATCTCTATCCATCAAAATGTTTATCAGGGTTTTCGCCGATTTTATATCTAACAAAAACATGATATTCCCCTCAATATCTCCCGTGATTCCAAAATATACACCGGAAACAACAATCTCTTCCCCACCCAGAATTGTACTGACATCCCTGAAATCTAGGATTTTAACCGACGGCACGTCCATATCTACCTTTTTATTTATCATACTAGCTAAAGCTGTTACCGCATTGCCCGCCCCAATATTTCCGATTTCCTGTAGTACATCCAGATGTATGTTGTTTAAATTTTCTATTGACAAATCCATTTACTCACCTCTTAGGTATCCATGTT
>DASRMN010000186.1:0-3171 GCA_035647935.1 Clostridia bacterium
ATGGGAAAAAACTCCCGTCCCCTTGTCCCGTGCCTTCCTTTAACAACCGTCTAACAAACTGAGGTCTGATTGGACACAATGGGGCCAGTTCCTCTTGTGTTGTGTCTTTCCAACAACACAAAGGGACTGTCCCCTTGTGTCCCTAAGCTAATGTCGCATAATTAGACAAATACGGCACATTAATCGGCCTTTTATTTGTTAATGAATACATCCATTCCCTGTTCAGTATATATATGTCCATAGTAACCAAAGACGTAACCATCACTGCCGCCGCTGAAAATAATATCGTCCACTATTATACTTTCTTCCCCATTGACTAATTTTATTAAGCTATAGAAATCGTTGCCTTTGTACCTGATAAATAATATTTCGTCCTTAGAGATACTCGTAGGCATAAAATCAAAATGTTCCCCGTCTGTTATCTTTTTAACCTCCGATGTTTTCAAGTCATATTCATAAATATTATGCGGTTGGCTTTCCCAGACATCATATATACTGGAATATATATTGCCATATATATCATCCAAATCAGTTATTGAAATACCCTTCAGGTTTTTAGTTGCCGAATACAATAATTTTTCACCGTCCAGTGTAAAACTCGGGGTCATAGCAACTAAATCTTCATCCATAAAATTAACAGCCTCGTATGTTTTATCTTCATTGATATTCAGTAAAATAACTTCCTTGTTCTCAATCATCTCCCTGCCGCCACCCTCTATCAGCCCGATTAGATTGTTACTCTTCGGGTTTATAGCCAGGTTAGTCTTATAACGCAATGCTCCTATATCCATGAATTCCGTATGTGTTTTTTTATCAACATCGTATATTCCTATGCCTATTCCATCTGCACTTAATGAACCCGATTCGGGTTTTTCCATAATATAAACATATTTGCCGTCCCCCGTTATGTTCCATACAATAGGGACATATCCAATCATTTCTTCCGTGGTTCTTCGGCCTTCTATTATTATGTCTGTCGAGAATGTCTTATTTTCGGAATCATATTCATTCAGGTTTATTTCCACAACACCATCGGTAGCGCCAAAGTTTCCTTCCTCCGTGGCCCATCTGCTTTCTTTTCTGGCATAGATAATGTTTTTGGTGGATGCTTTAAAACTGTCATAATAATGTTCATCTAAATGTTCCCTTGTTTCCTTGGTTGATACATTAAATATTGCAAAACCTGAATTTTTGGTAGCATATACCATATTTTCGTCATCTACCCAATCGTAAGCAATATAATAATGATTAATTTCGTCCGCCACTTTTTCATATTCCCCATTTTTTATATCATATATATAGAGGCTGCCATTTTGAGTATAGGCTACATAATTCCCCGATTTTGAAACAAGGGGATATTCAAAACTGTCTCCGTCCTGGATTTTAACCTCTTCCCCACCGTCTAAATAAGTAAAATATAAACCGTCATCCTTAAGAAATGTTACAAGGGAATTGTTGATATTCGTGGCACCGCCCGGCATCACATCACAGGCCACGGTAAATCCTGATATCAATATTAAGAGTGATACAACCAGAGAGACTATACGTCTGGACCCGGAATTTCTTTTAAAGAACAACATGTTTTGAAGTCTGGATTTTAATTCTTTAGCATTAGAACCCATAGCCGTTGTGAAAGCGTTTTTTCTTACAATGGAATTGTCTATCAATTCTAAAATAGTTTGCCCGTAATATTTCCTATCTTCGATTTCCATTTCATCCGCCACCTTTTCGTCTATGGAATATTCACAATATAAATCTATCTTTCTTAATAATATGTAGGTTATCGGGTTGAACCAATGAACTACGTTTACAATAAAGCTGAAATATTTCACTATAATGTCTTTCCTTTTATGGTGATTCAGCTCATGTAAAAATATCATTCCCAGTGCCCTGCTATCCCCATTTATATCAGGGATTAATACAGTGGGATTGAATATTCCCGTTAACATTGGTGACCCAATAGATTTACATCTTTTTAGTGTTATTTTGCTGTTTATATTTAATTTTTCTTTGCATGATTTAAATAATTCTAGAATGCTTTCATCAATAACCTCTACGCTATTTGTTAAAATGGCGAATTTAAATCTTATATATGATATGATTTTTGATAAAAACAAAATAATCATGCCGCATATCCAAACATATAAACCTATATGTTTATAAGAATCAATGTTGAAATTGCCTTTGCTTGAACTGTGATTTTCAGTTTTTGTCAGGTTGGGCCCCTTATTTTCCACCTTGTCTCCTTGTTGATACTTTTCCGGATTTTGGGTTTCCTGTGCTTCCTGTATATCTTCTACGCCCTTGTTCCCGATTATATTATCCAAACCCTTAAATTCTTGGGGTTTTGTTATTGAAGGAAGGTTGAATATCGATTTTTGAGGCAGTTTTATTAGGCTGTCAATTGGTACAATAAAAAAAATCAAAATCATAATCAACATACCGTAGTGCCAAAATGAATTAAAATTCTTTTTTGTTAAGGGCCCTATCAAATAATATATCAAAAATATAATGCTTCCTATAACCGACATTTTGAGTACAGCTGCCAACACTCCCATTTCACACCCTCCTAATCCAGTCTTTTAATTCCTTTATGTCTTCTTCACTTATCCTTTTATTGCCGTAGAGAGAAGCGACCAGAGATTTTATACTTCCACCATACATGTCCTCTATGAAGTCATCGGCCTGATGTGACTTGTATTCATCCTTGCTTATGGCGGGAGAATAATAGTTGAATCTGCCTTCCTTTCTTACCTTTAATACATTCTTGTCTACTAACCGTTTGGCTAGGGTGAGTATGGTAGTGTGTTTCCAGGTGTTTTCCGCCCCTAACTCCTCGATTATATCCGCCGTAGTGACTTCTTCATTTTTGCTCCAGATAATTCTCATTATTTCGTATTCCGCATCCGAAATTTTAACTATATCCAAATTTAATCACCTCCATATTCTACAATGTGTAGTGTTGCTTTAATTGTACATTACGTAGAATAAAAAGTCAACAATTAACACGGGGACGGCAGACTGTGTGAAAATTGTCATTCCGGATTTCAGCTTTGTGTCATTCTGAGACTGGCAGTATTAACGGTACTTACGAAGAATCTCGCTTTTGGGGATCCTTCGCGGGAGGGTTTATTCTGTACGTCTCAGGATGACAATAAGTAAGAAAAGTGC
>DASRMN010000187.1:0-3264 GCA_035647935.1 Clostridia bacterium
ATAACTTGGACGATTTGTTCCCAATAAAAATACAGGGAAAGGTCCTTCCCAGAGTTGATTTTTTGGACATTCCCTATGAAAATTTAAATATTGAAATCAACACAAAAACAATTCGCGGAACTATTGCCAGCAACACTTTATCTTTAGAGCTTATTAAACCCGGCGACAGGAGAACCTCAGTTTATTTGGTAAAAACCCATTACATCAAGGCAGTAAAACCCTATATAAAAGAAACCATTAAAAACAAAAAAGAATATATAAACCTAGTCAGGATGTCAACAAAACAAAGACATAATCTTGAAAAATTAGCCTGCCAAACTTGTAAACATAAGGTGCAATGTCAGATTTCTTTTACAAAATGTAATTATGAAAGGGAGCACAAAGATACAATTCTACGCAGGGGAATCAAAGTAAATACAGACAAGAATTATGAATTAAATAAATGAAGCAGAGTAATATAAAAACAAGAAGGTTGCCGATAAAGTTTTAGCATACCTTCTTTAATCATTATAACACCTGCACACAGGGATCCGTTTAAATTCCCAATATCAAGTGAGCAACGTTGAAATATACAATTAACGCCAGCGCGTCTACTATTGTGGTAATTAGGGGTCCGGCCATAATGGCCGGGTCTGTTTTAAATCTTTTCGCTATAACCGGGAGCAACCCTCCCACAACCTTGGCAAGTATTATAGTAAAAAACAAAGTAACGGATACTGTCAGTGCTATATTTGTGGAAACCTTTTCTATAATTATAACCCTGAAAAAATTTACGGTAGCAAGTATAAACCCCACCAGAGAACTTACCCTCAATTCTTTCCAAAATACTTTCAGGTAGTCCGACATCTGTATATCTCCTAGAGCAAGTCCCCTGATAATCAAAGTGGAAGACTGGGTACCTGCGTTTCCCGCAGAGTCCATCAGCATGGGTATAAAAATATTGAGGGCCACTATTGCTTCAAGCACGGATTCATATCTACTGATAATTCCACCCGTAAATGTAGCCGAAAGCATCAGTGTCAATAACCAAGGGGTCCTTTGCTTTGCCAAGGTTAATACATCGGTGCGGAGGTATTCGTCCTCTGCCGGCCCCATAGCTGCCATCCTTTGGAAATCCTTAGTAGCCACCTTATCAATTACATCCACAATGTCGTCTATCGTAATTATTCCAACCAATCTGTTTTCCTTGTCTACTACGGGCAAAGCAATAAAATCATACTTTTTAAACAGGCTTGCAACTTCTTCTTGATCATCCATCGTATGGGTCAGAACAATATCCTTTTCCATAATTTCTCTGATAAGTGAATTCTCATCCGATAATACCAATTTTCTCAGAGAAACTATGCCCTCAAGTTTCCGTTTTTCATCCAACACATAACATGTATATATTGTTTCCTTGCTCATGCCTATTTTTTTTATATAATTCAGAGCCTCTTTTACTGTCATTTCCTTTTTTAAATCTACATATTCTATAGTCATAAGACTGCCCGCTGAGTTTTCGGGATATTTTAAAAATTGATTGATTAATTTTCTTTCTTCCTCAGTTGCAGTCGCTAAAATTCGTTTAACGGCATTAGATGGCATCTCCTCAAGAAAATCTATTTTGTCATCGAAAAACAGTTCCTGTAAAATTTCTCTGAGCTGTGTTTCGTTCATAGCAACCGCAATTTCCATCCTTTGTTGGTAAGTTAAATGAGAGAACACTTCAGCCGCTTTATCTTTTTGTAACAACCTAAACAATATAACAGTATCTTTTTCATTCAGTCCATCAAATGCTTCTGCGATATCTATAGACCTGATTTTTTTTAATTCATCTTTTAGAAGTAAAAATTCTTTTTGTTCAATGAGATCCAGTACTTTGCTATCCATTTCCGACTCCCCCTTAAGGGGATGAGTCCCCCCGGATGGTAGAAACTTCATCCCTGTCACTGTTGAATTGTAACTGTTTTAATAAACTGCACCTATGGCCCTCAGGACCGGAATCCACATCTACCACCACCTTTATATTAAAAATTAACTTTATCCCTTCGCATGTTTATGACCTAACCCAACCCAACACTCAATTGACAATAAATAAGACTATTCCCAGACTATAGGAAATGCCAACAGTTTGGATATGTTTTTTGAAAAATTTGAGTGTCGGGTTGTTGGTAGGTCAAACGCAACCGACATATATGGATAAAATTAAAAATTAATTTTATCCCTCCTCATGTTTATATTCAATATAATGCCCAGCGCCATCATATTTGTTAACATAAACGTCCCACCATAGCTTACAAAGGGCAGGGGTTTTCCTGTAACAGGAGCAAGCCCTATAGCCATGGCAATATTCAGAAAAATGTGAAACGCCAGCATAAATGTAATACCTGTGGCCAAATAGGCTCCAAAATCATCTTTTGCTTCTTTAGCAATGTTTATACATTTATATAACATTGCCATATAAAGCAGTATGAGAACTGCAACCCCCATAAAACCTAATTCCTCTGCTATAACCGAAAATATAAAGTCAGTATGTTTTTGCGGCAAAAATCCGAATTGGTTCGAAGTTCCATTAAATAAACCTTTTCCCCAAATCATCCCCGCACCTACTGCAACCCTAGACTGAAGGGTATGATATCCCTTCCCCATAGGGTCCTGTTCAGGATTTAAAAATATTAAAATGCGAGTCCGTTGGTACGGTTTTAACACCCCAAACCAAGCAAAAGGAGCAGTCACTAACCCTACAACCATTGCAATAAGTATATGTTTATATTTTAACCCTGCAACAAATAACATGCCAAACACAAAAGCGCTAAAAATCAATGTTGTACCCAGATCCGGCTGTGCGAGAATTAATACCATGGGTATACCGACAAACAGCAGGGCCTTAAGAATAACCAACGGCTTATGGAGCATATCCTTATTATCATCCAAGAATTTTGCCAAGCATATTATGATTGCTAATTTTGCAAAATCTGCAGGTTGAAAGCCAAAACCACCAATCCTGATCCAGCGTGATGCCCCCCATTCTTCCTTACCTTCCCCGAATATAAATACGGATAAAAGCATCAAATTGGTTATGATATATATGGGTATATAAATTTTAGCCAACGTATTATAATCTATCAGCATAATAACGACTATAGATACCATACCTATTATTATGGAAGCAATTTGGGTTTTTATGTAGCGTTCACCGCCTAAGCTGTGTGTAGCGCTATTAACCGCAATAATTCCGATAACACAAATCAGTAGTACTATTATTATTAAACCGTAATCCTGTCT
>DASRMN010000188.1:0-2641 GCA_035647935.1 Clostridia bacterium
TGCCGGGATGTACCCGGGGGCCAAACGCAATGAGGCCTATAGAAAACAAAGATGAAAAGGGAAGAAAACTTATAGTATATGCAAGTTTTTATCCCTATTATGATTTCGCGAAAAAAATTGGGGGGGATGATGCTGATGTGCACATTATAATTCCATCGGGCACAGAACCTCATAGTTTTGAACCCCCGTCTAAAATTATCGCACAATTAGAACAGGCGGACGTTTTTATATATAACGGCGCATATATGGAGCCTTGGATAGATAAAGTACTCAGTTTGTTGGAAGGGAAAAATGTTTGTTTGGTTGATGCCAGCAAATCCGTGGAATTAATCAGTTATAATAAAGGGCATGACGATAAAAACAGCAGTGAACATCACCATGGACAATATGATCCCCATATTTGGGTAGATCCTGTTAATGTGATATATATTTCCGAAAGAATCAAGGATGCTTTTTCGATGACAGATGATAGCAACAAAAATATATATGAAGAGAATTTTAATAAATTCAAAAAGGAATTGGACGGATTGAATATGGCTTTTAGGGAAGGGCTCAAGGATGCCACCGAAAGAAAAATAATTGTATCCCATTCCGCTTTCGGATATTTAGCTAAGAGATATAATTTAGAACAGATTGCCGTTGCCGGAATCTCCCCTCATGCTGAGCCAAGTCCCAAATGGTTAGCCGAGTTAGTTAAAATTGCAAAGGATAATAAGATGAACTATATATTTCTGGAGGCCTTAGCAAGTGTTAAAACGGCAAAAGTTCTGGCTGAAGAAGCAGATCTGGAAGTATTGACATTGTATATTGTGGAAGGCTTAACCGAGGAACAACAAGACAGTGGAGAGGATTATATTTCCCTGATGTATGAAAATGTGGAGACATTAAAGAAAGCTTTGGTGAAATAGATGGAAAAGGTTCTCGATGTAAAAGGTGTATACTTCGGTTACAACAAAAAGTATGTACTGGAAAACGTGAATTTAACAATATTCAGGGGGGATTTCTTAGGAATCGTGGGACCAAACGGTTCTGCCAAAAGTACGCTGATTAAAATTATTTTGGGAATTTTGAAACCGCAAAGAGGAACCGTTGTTTTGTTAAATTCACCTATTGAACGATTTAATCAATGGAGCAGGATAGGTTATATACCCCAAAGGGTGGGAAATTTTAATCCTGCGTTCCCGGCGACGGTTGAAGAAATCGTGGGAGCCAATTTATATAGCCAAATGGGCTTTCTGAAATTTTTTAATAAAAAACATAAAATAAAAATAAAGAAAGCCTTGGATGTAGTTAATATGTCCGGCTATGAAGACCATTTGATTGGCAATTTATCCGGTGGTGAGCAACAAAAGGTTTTTATTGCGCGTACACTTATAAGCAGCCCCGAAATTATCTTTATGGATGAGCCTCTGGTTGGGGTTGATACTCAGTCCCAGGAGCAATTTTATAGACTTATGGAAAAACTGAATAAAGAACTGAGTATTACACTGGTTATGGTATCACACGACATAGGCGTAATCACTAATAAGGCCAACAGGGTAGCTTGTGTTGGGGATAAAAAGGTATGTGTTCATCCTTCCGCGGATTTTGATAAGGAGGGACATGTTAGGGATATTTATGGAGAGAATTTGAATATATTGCATCATAAACATTAAAGAGGCGAGGAGAATGTTAGGGATATTGAGTTATGGTTTTATGCAAAGAGCCTTTCTGGCGGGCATTATAATTGCGGTTGTTTGCCCTGCAATAGGTATTTTTCTTGTTTTGAGACGAATGTCTATGATAGGGGATACGCTGTCTCATGTAGCTCTTGCCGGTGTGGCCGGAGGGATGTTGGGAGGTATTTATCCTGTATATTCCGCACTTGGTTTTTCCGTTTTGTCTGCCCTGGCTATCGAAAAACTCAGCAAGGAGTATGCGCAATATAAGGAACTATCGGTTGCCATAATACTTTCTGCAGGGATAGGATTGGCTACTATTTTTATCAGTCTGGGAAATTCAAACTCTGCTATTTTCAGTTATCTGTTCGGAAGTATAGGGCTGGTGTCTAAACAAGATGTTCTGGTAATTCTTGTTTTAGGTTTTTTTATTTTTATTTCTATTTTGTTTTTTTACAGGTCATTATTCTATATAGCTTTTGATGAAGAAGCAGCCGGATTGGCCGGTGTTCCTGTAAAATGGGTTAATCTTTACTTTACCGTTTTAGTAGCAATGACCATTGCCATATCCATGAGGATAGTAGGGGTTTTGTTGGTATCATCCCTGATGATAATACCTGTAGCAACAAGCCTACAAATTGTTGGGGCTTTCAGGCAAACTTTTGCATATTCAATTTTATTTGGAATATTATCAGTATTGGTGGGGCTATTTGTATCGTTCTATGCAGATCTGGCACCCGGCGGAACCATTGTAATTTCATCCATATTCATACTAATTGTTGTTATTTTGATAAGAAACATAAGGGAAAAATAAATCCCTGTTGTTTTATATTTATATACTGAATGTAAAGGTGTATAATACGGAAAAATTCAGGAAAACTAATGATAGCAAATTGGATAAATTGGTAAGGGGGTAATGGGGAAGTTGGTATATTTTATGGATATAAAAGATTTTATAGAATACCTGGACAAAGAAAAAAGAT